>CALHBQ010000419.1 GCA_937930815.1 uncultured Saprospiraceae bacterium
TGCCAATCGAATCACCTCTTCTACTGTTTTAGATTGCAGTGTGTTCTGATAGGTAGTACGTTTTAAACTTTAGACTTCTTCAAAGAATACTGACATTTCTATGTCATTACTAATTGTTGAAATAGCGTGTTGATTTGGTAGTATTCCGAAGGTGGTGATAAAAGTCCAAAAGAGTTGTTTTTTTACCTTTTCCATTGTTTGGAATATCATCATTTTTCGCCTTAATTTTTCTGCGTATTCATTGTTTAAAACAAATTCAGTGTTGTAAAATTTAATTTCAATTAGATTGATCACATGGTCGTTTCTATCCAAAATCAAATCTATTTGAGTGCCAGGCATTTCATCATTTCCTTTGGTTCGATAAACGGAGGCTTCCGTATATACACCTGAGATTCCTAATGCTTTTTTGAGTTGCGGAATGTGTTTTAAGCAAATGTTTTCAAAAGCAAAACCAGACCATGATTTGTAAGATTGACTTTGACTGAGTTTTTCCCAAGTTCCCTTGCCTTCCTGCCTTTTGTTTTCAATAAATTTCAAATAGAAAACTGAATATTCATCTGTCAGGATGAAGCGGTTCTTTTTTTTAGATTTACCGAAGCTGTAAAATGGAGTGATAAAACCAGAGATTTCTAAGTCTTCAATGATTTTAGTAGTGGTGCCTCCATTCGGTAATTTTAGTTTTTCGATGATGTCTTTTCGTGTTAGTCCACCGCGATGATTTGCCAAAAGTCTGACGATCTTAAGATGGTTTTCTGGGTTTTCAAAAAGTGCGGGATACAAAAGATTGAATTCTTCTTTCAATAGACCAGTTTTCGAAAAGCAAATTCGGTCTATGTTTTGGGTAGCACTTTTCCCTGGTTCTATTTCTTTTAAATAATGAGGAATTCCGCCAGTAATCATGTAAAGCTGAATGATGTGGTAAGGAGCTAATTTGACAGATCTTGAATTTAAAAATTGCTGTGTTTCGAAAAGCGAAAATGGGTAGAGGTGAATTCTTCGAGTAATTCTGTTATGAAGTCCACCTTTGTCTCTGACGACTTTTTGAATCATCCACGAGGCAGCCGAACCGCAAATTACAATTATGATATTTTGCTGATTAGCCCAGCTATTCCAAAACAAACCAAAGGCTTTGAGAAAACCAGAACGTTTGGTGGACATCCAAGGAAATTCATCAAAAAACAAAACGACTTTATCTGTGAATTTTACATTGTCAAAATGAAGTATAAGCATTTGAAATGCCTCCATCCATGACTTTGGACGACTATATGGAATGGTCGGTTTTAGATGGAAATTTAATCTGTTTTTGAAGTTGTCAAACTGTTCTTCCAGCGTTCCGCTTTGAATACCGGTGATTTCAAATTCAATTTTTTTATTGAAAAAGGTTCGCACTAAAAAAGTTTTACCAACTCTTCTTCTTCCAACTACAGATATCAATTCTGCGTCATCAGATTGTTCTGCTTTCCTTAGTATGGATTGCTCCTCAGCTCTTCCGATTAATTTTTTCATATGTTATATTTAGCTAAAACATGATAAATGTATCAACTTTAGCTGAATATAAAAAGATATAATCAGCTAAAATGACTTAAAGTATCAACTTTTAGCTGGATATAAACTATGGTGAGTTTGGAAAGTGGAAGCTAAAATAGCTTCGGTATTAGTGAGGGAAGTTATTTTTTGAGTAATACTTAAAAGTAAACCTGACTATTATTTTGATTCTTAACGTTCCTTACCCCAATTGTCTCAATGCCAATCGAATCACCTCTTCTACTGTTTTGATGTTTGGATTTTCTCTAAAGATAAGGTTTAATGTTTTTTGAGCCTGGATTTTATTGATTTGCAAAGCGGTCAAAGCAGCCAATGCTTCGGCACGTAAGGTGTTGGTAGAAGTTGAAAAATCAGTCGCTACCTCACCCGAATCTTTAAGCATCTTGTCTTTCAAATCAAGGATAATTTGTTTGGCAGTTTTGGCTCCGATTCCTTTTACGGCTTTGAAGGCACCTTCGTTTTCGGAGATAATCGCAGCGCGTACCTCATCGGGTGGCATGGAAGACAAAATCACTCTTGCTGAGTTGACGCTGATGCCTTTTACGTCAATGAGTTGGTGGAATGTATTGCGCTCCATTTCGGTCGCGAAACCGTACATGGAAGGCTTCATGTCTTGCGTGTTGACGTGGTAGTGGGTGTAGAGTTTGGTGCGTTCCAGTTTTTCAATTTTAGCATAGGTAAAAAGGCTAATTTTTAGCAAATACCCAACACCGTTGACGTCCAAAATTATTTTGTCAGGTGTCTTGAATGTGATTTCTCCTTTTAAGTATGCTATCATATTTTTAAGTTTGAAGTTGAAGGTTTGAGGTTGAACGTTAAACTTTCAACTTCAAACCTTCAACTTTTATTAAAACCAACCTCCCTTCAATTTAATAATATTCTCAACAGTACCATTAGCACCGCCACGTTCTTCATCAAACATGAAGTATTTGAGGGTAACTGTCTTTTTATCACCAGAAAGAGTGGCTTGTGAATTGGACATCTTTTTTACTTTTTTATCAAAAGTATAAATCATGGTGTAGCTCACGTCTTTTAGGAATTGAGAAGCCATTTCCATTTCACCAGCTTCTCCGCCGCCCATGCCGCCCATCATCTGATCCATCATACCGCCAAAGCCTTTTGCGTCGAGTCTTTCAAATTTCTTTTTCTTTCCTTTAAAGAAAGTTTCTCCGCCGCCAGAGCTGATTTGCCCGTCTTCGAAAAGTTGACCAGCAGCTACGTTGAGCGCTGCCAAACTTTTGTAATCGAATGCGACTCCGAATTTGAAATTTTCTAAATCGCTGATTTCTTTGATATTGGAAATACCACTCAAGCCATCTACTTTGGTGACAAATTCTTTTGAAAGTGCGCTTAAAGTATCCATGTTCATCTGCCCAGTGGTATCCATTGCAGCGGCCATTTCAAACATCATTTTCATGCCGCTCATGTCCATTACAAATTTATAATTACCGTTACCTGCTTTGGAGTTGTGATTGACTTCTTCAACCATTTCAAAACATCCAGTAAAAGCTATGCTACAGGCAAGTAGCATCAAAATCATTCTTAGTTGTTTCATTATCTAAGTTTAATATTAAAGAGTATTTTATTAAATTTTTATTGTCTGAACTTAGCTTTCGCTTGTTCAAATTGTGATTTCAAATTGAATTTTGATTCAAACTGATTTGGTGGAGCACCGACAGAACGAGGTCGTGTTCTGATGGCTTCAATGTCATTGGCAATTGCCTTGGCACAAGCATCATCGTAAGGAATATTGAAGTAGGCTTGATTCTTCGTGTTTTGTCGAATCATCTCACTTTCTTTTCCATCTTCGGTTAGCATCTTTGCAGGGTTATCCAATTTGAGGTTATAAATGGTCTTTCCATCATCAGCCATCATTTTCAAATCAATGTCATTGTTTCCAATGATATTTTTGGTAGGAATACCCATTTTGATGGATTCTATTTCTACGTTTTGTACATCTCTTTCGTAGGTCAAGTTCATGGCGATGACTTTTTCATAACCAAAAATATTGTTGTCATTTTCCGAAAGGATGGTATTGTTTGAAAAAGGAGCAGTGACAACCTGTCCTGCATCCAATCGATTATAATATTCGTCTATCAAAACACCACAAGTAGATTGGAATTGGCGAATATTATGGTCACCGTCATCGTGCATTATACAGGTGCCCAAATACGCCCAATACGACTTAGAACCATCGAAATCAATGAAAGTTAGACAACTGTCTTTTGGCAAATCATTGTCCAAATTGAACGCAATACATTGTTCAGGTCTTTTGAAAAAAGTGTTGACTTCTGGCGTGTACCATCTTTCTCCACCAACAGAAACAACTTCGCGACATTGACTCGCAGGGATGCCATTGTCGGAGGCAAAATTTTGACATAATTGAAGTGATTGAAAAACATTGGACCAGTCTCCAGTTTGGAAACAGGCACATTGATCATATTCATCACTTAATTTGAAAACAGCGTGACTGGTTTCGTGTACTGCTGTTCCGACATTGTAACTCTCGGAAGTGAAAAGTGTATTGGCTACAAAGTTGATATTTTCTTTGATCAGTGCATGATCCTTATAAGGTTGACGGTGCAACAATCCAAATGCATCAATTCCTTCAATTCTATTGGAGGTGACGAAATCTGGATACAAAGCCGTATTCCAAACATCTGCTGCTGCCGTTTTTCCATCCATTTCATTTTGGGTATAGTAATATGCCCATTTATCTTTTCTGGAACCGATTTTTTCGTTGGCGTGGTAGCCATTAAAAATCAGATTTTCTACATCTGATTTGAATAAATTCCAATTTTTTCCAAAATCTACATCAGGAAAAAAGCAAAGATTTATCACCTTTTGCATTGGCTGACGAGAAGTAGAGTAGAGCAATATTTTGTCTTGCGGCCATGGAGATGTACCTGCATCAAACAGCGCCAATCTATCCGTTTTTTGACCACGTGCATTGGTAACTCTAAAAATATATTCCACATTACTACTGGCTGGGAAACCTGCACTATGGACATAATTCACTTCAGCCTCATTTTGACCGGCAGGGAAATTCCATGTTTTTACAATGTCCCACTTGCCACCTGTGCGTCGCTTTTTGGCTGGAATTCCAGATGAATTTTTGAAAAGTCGATATTCTAAAAGCAACAATTCTACCGTTCTGATAGAATTGTCTTTGATTTTTGCTGAAAAAGTAATGGACTGATTGTTTGTAGGGTGCATTGGGCTATGTTGCCAATAATCAAATTTGGCAGGCCCATTGGTCAGCGAAATATCAATCGTTGGATTTGCATCAGGTTCTGTCGGAATTGTTCCACCTCGGTCAGGATTGGGAGTCGTGGTTTCGGAACAGGTTGCTGCTAATATCAATAAATAAGCAAGAGCGAGAAAAGCTATTTTCTTCATTTCAAACGGTTTTGTTCATTGTGTGAGTTTCTCAGGTGAGGAACAAATTAAAATTAAAATGAGAAATCAAAATCAAAAAGCCACTGATAATCAATGAATTATGATATTAGAAATCGGCATTTATTTTATTCTCGTTCCTAAATGAGAAATATAATTTAAGAGCGTGTATAGATTTTTATCAAAAGCTTTACATGCTCTAAAGGCGAAAGTACGGCGATTTAGGTAAATGCTTAAATCTTTACCAATTTACTTGTCGAACGTAGGTTGCCGCAAGAAAATTCTACGAAATAGAATCCGCTTTGTAGGTCTTGGATGGAGATAGGGGAGTTGACACGTGCATCCCATAATTCGAATACGACTTTGCCAGATGTGTCTAAGATTCTCAAGGTTCCGCTACGGTGGGTGGTGGTGGCTCCTTTTTTCAACGTAAAAAAATCTGATACCGGATTGGGGATGATGGTATATTCAAAATCGTCGGTTTGGGGAGTAGCAGTACAAACATTGGATTGAAGTAGCTCTGGGCGAAGTGTATTGAGCGTTGCCCAAACCACCTCTTTCTGCCCTTTGGTAAACATGGCCATACAACCGTCAGCAGTGTAGTTCATGTAATTCATATACATGTCTTGAGTTCCACAGGAGAATTGTGGCTCATTCGGACATATTTGAGCATAGGTTCCAGATTGAGTTGGGGTGTCCCCAATACCATCAGGATCATCGGCGCAAGGTTCTGGCTCAATTCCATTAGAAAAAATATGTTGTAAGTTGAAAAAATGTCCCATTTCGTGAGTTGCTGTTCTTCCCAAGTGGTTGGGTTTTATCACTGGGCCAAGATTGCCAAATGCCCAATAATTTACGGTGATACCCTGCTTTGTCGAGTCTAATGCATACGTAAATGTTCCACAACCCAAGGTTGAACCACCGACGACAGGTCCCAATTTCGCCACCCATATATTGATATATCGTTTAGTGTCCCAAGAATCAACACCACCTAAATCTTTTTTGTATAAATTATTGCTTTTACAATCAAAGAATGGAATAGAGGATCGGGTGCGAGTAATACCAGTTGTTGGGCTACCATCAGGTGCGATTTGAGCCAAACAAAATTCAAACTCCATATCGGCAACCAATGGTTTGAAAGGATCCTCGACGGTTGGAACTTGGCAATTCATTGCACGAAAATCTTTATTTAAAATATCTATTTGAGAGTGAATTTGGTCGTCGGAGATGTTTTCTTCTTCTTCGTGCCAGACGACATGTACTACGACAGGGAGCGTTACGACGGATCTGTTTTTTATGAAATTTTGATTTTCAAGCTGCCAATTTTTTAGTTTTTCTTGATTCTTTAGATGAAGTGCCTTTATTTCTTCTGGCGAATATTGAGCAGCTAACATTCCATGCGCACCACATTGTTCCGATTGCGCCTGCAAACAGTACGATGTAATTGCAAAAAACAGTAATAATGTATTTCTTAACAGTCGCATAAGTAGCGTGGATTAAATAATCGTCATTTTTGACAGAGCAAATTTTTCGCTAATCGAGGCAAAAAATCATTGCATAGCCGAGCTACGGAATTATTTTTTTAACGAAGAGTAGCGGAAAATATGGTTTGTCACAAATGTGTCGATTATTTAAGCCGTACTACTTAAAACTACTTACTACAATGGCAAAAAGAAATTTTTTAGACTTACTTGTAAACACAATCAACGAAGTCCAACAAAAAAACAAAGCAAATCCAAAAGAAGAAACTGCTGATCCAAATGTTTTCGACCTTTTGAAAAACAGATTAGCAAAATTGGATCAAAAGCAAAAGCAGAAAAGAGTTCAAAAAGGAAAAAGCCCTATCAGCTTTTTGGATAGAGTAAAGAATGAAATTGAAGGAGCAAGACAAGACAATCAAAAAGATCCAAATCAAAAAACTGCCCCTAAATCTATTTTTGATAGCTTAATCAAAAAATTAGATCAGAAACCGAAAAGACAAGCAAGTCAAGGATTAAGAAGTATCGTTGTAGATTATAATATTGATTTGAATGGCGTACCAAGGGAAGTCATTCAACAAGTTCAGCAAAAGTATATTCAAGATCGCAAAAAATTCGATCAGCAATATGCTCAAGCATTGATGCAGTTGAGCGAGAAATATTAATCTTTTTAAATAAGAGAATCGAAAAAGCCTTGAGCAGTGTTTGCTCAAGGCTTTTTACGTAATGCGGAGCGCTGCTCCGCAATGATTTCAAAGAAATCAAAAAACAAGCCTCAAGGCGAAGCCAACACGCAATTCGTTCTCTCGTTTTTTAGCAAAACAAAGGACACTGACAAGCCCAAAAAACAACTTTCTCAGAGCGACATTTGCGGAGCACCGCCCCACATTACGTGCTTTTTTACATAAAAAAAGCAGTCTCTAAAATTTTTGTGCGAAAATTTTACTGATTATCAGTGAGTTATGAATATGACTTTCAATAAACTCAATAAAAAGCTTTGAAAAAGTAGAAAGAGGGATTACTTTTGCAGCCGCTTTGAAAAAGGCGGTAGAAAAGGACAAAAAGCCTATTCTATATTTTACTAAAATTTCAAAATTATACAAAGTGAATACACTTAGTTATAAAACTCTTTCGGCAAAGAAAGAAACAGTTGAAAGAAAATGGCACATTGTAGATGCAGAAGGTCAAGTAGTTGGTCGTATGTCATCTCAGATTGCACATATTCTTCGTGGAAAACACAAGCCTTCTTTTACACCTCACGTAGATACAGGTGATTTTGTGATTGTAATCAATGCTGAAAAAGCAAGATTCACAGGAAACAAAATGAAAGACAAACAATATCTTTCTCACAGTGGATACATGGGTGGACAAAAAAGCCGTACTCCAGCGGAATATATG
>CALHBQ010000420.1 GCA_937930815.1 uncultured Saprospiraceae bacterium
AGTTGTTTTGGTTATAATGATGGAACAATTCGAGTGGATACCGTTATCGGAGGAACACCGCCTTTGTTATATTCTTTGAATGATAATCCGTTTTTAACGCACGCTGTATTTAGCAATTTGGGGCCAGGTGATTATACGGTGACTGTCCAAGACGCAATCGGTTGCGAAAATGAAATTACCTTCTCTATTGCTGAGCCAGATGAATTGACAGTTGAGCTGGTTATTATTGCTAATGAAATTCCGATTCCATTTGGGGATAGTGTCCAATTGTTGGCACTTGCCAATTATGCACCACAGTTTTTGAACAGTGTTGAGTGGTCGCCTGCTGATAATATTCCAATTTGTGATGAGACAAATATTACTGATTGCTTGAGCATTTTTGTGACGCCAACGGGTCAAACAGTTTATACTGTTCGGGTCGAACACATCAATGGTTGCGCTGCATCTGACAATGGAGAAGTTTATGTCTCAAAAGAAAAAGGACTCTATATTCCATCTGCATTTTCGCCAACCAATCGAGATGGTATCAACGATATTTTTCGAATCTATGCAAATATGGAACAGGTCGTAGAAATTCGATCTTTCATCATTTTTAACCGTTGGGGTGAGGTGATGCACGAGGCCTACAACTTCGACCCAATTGATGACTCCCATGGTTGGGATGGCCACTTCCGTGGAAAACCGTTGAACCCAAATGTTTTTGTCTTTATGGTAGAAGTAGAATACTTCGATGGCTCAGTTGAGTTGGTAAAAGGAGATGTGACTTTGACTTGGTGATTTAAGCGAGTGGCATTTCTTAATGAACGCAGAAACGCGGTGGCGCGGAGGGGATTTCTCTCTGCGTCACCGCGTTTCTACATTTATTGAAAATGTATTTTCCTTATTATGAAAGTATGCAACTCAATCCTGAAATATCTGTCAATTAATCTATCGACAGAACATTTCATCATGAAAAAAAGTCCGTTCGTCAGAAAAAAAAGTGTAACCAAACTGAATTAGGTTACACTTGTATTGTAAATAATTTAACCGACTTTTTTTTAAAATCACCAAAACGACAGTACCATGAAATCACCTGTACTATTTCTTTATGCCCTTTTATTTCCTCTATTCATTACGGCTCAAAATACCGATTTTTGGGAACCACATGCAATTGGTTTACTTCCCAAAGATTATGTAGCCTATAACGTTACTATTTTAGATGAAAATAATATTTGGGCTGTTTGTTGGCGCCAACCGGCTGATCTATTTTTGCCTATTGATCATGAAATAAAAATATTAAAAACTAAAAATGCTGGGAATGACTGGGAGGTTATTTCGATGAGTGAATTTCAAGGATATTTTTCACTTGATTTTCAATTGATTGATGAAAATACAGCATGGATGAGCGTTAGAGATTTGGCCTTGACAGACGCAACTAAAATCATTAAAACAGAAGATGGAGGAGCAACTTGGAAGGTTAAATATGAAGGAGAAGCTGCTGGTCTATGGACGCGCTTTTTTAATAAAAACGAAGGAGTTGCGATTAATTATCCACACGTAGCGACGACTGCAGATGGTGGCCAAACATGGCAAACAGATAGCCTCGAAAATATCGCAAAAGACGATGATTACAACATGAGTAGTAACTCATGTGTTGTCGTAAATGATGTGATTTGGACAGGCACCCCTTCTGGTAAAGTTGGAAAAAGCCTCGATAAAGGAAAAACATGGAAATTCTTTGATGTAGGTTTAGGAACAGCTGCTCAAGTTACCGCAATTGCTTTCAAAGATGAAATGAATGGTATGGCTTTAGGGTCTTCTGTTATTTCCCGTTTTTCTGTTACAAATGATGGAGGGAAAACTTGGAGGCCATTAGGCCCATCTGGTTTTACAAAATCTTATAACTTGGAATATGTCCCGGGTACTCAAGGAACTTTTATGACTTGCGGTGCATGGGGTTCGCCAACGGTAAGCGCTTTTACCAATGACTTTGGAGAGAATTGGACGATTGCAACCAAAGGAGATAGTTACGGTGGTATTGATTTTATTGCTCCAAATATTGGCTGGGCAGGTAGTGCTTGGATCGAAGATGTAGAAGAGAGTGCAGTTTTATACAAATGGGTTGGAAGCGGATTGACGAGTACAAAAGAGCAAAATATTCTAAAAACAGAAGTATTTCCAAATCCGACTTCTGATGTTTTGAACATTCAAATTGAAGAAGGACAGACACCTGATTTTATTAAAATATATAACTCCGTTGGACAAGAAGTTTATGCCGTTTCTAATAATGCAAAAGCTCAAATTCAAGTTGGTTTTTTGCCGAAAGGCTGCTACTTTTTGAAATTTGGACAAGCAGATAAAATCTATGCTGCTACTTTTGTGAAAAACTAAAAAGAGCGATAAGTTTTACGAACGCAGAGACGCGGTGGCGCTGAGGGATTTCTCTCCGCGTCACCGCGTCTCTGCGTTCGTTTAAAATCTCTCTCAAAACCGAACTATTCCCACCTTATCATCGTTTACGAAAACATTGTATCTTCGCCGCTTAATTGGCGATTATTTAAACTTAAAGTAAACGGAAATGCCCTCGACGCTACATGTACAGAATAGTCTAACCAGACAAAAAGAAGAATTTAAACCCATTCAGGAAGGCCGAGTAGGAATGTATGTTTGTGGACCTACGGTTTACAGCGATGTGCATTTAGGAAACATCAGAACCTTCATGAGCTTCGATATTATGTATCGGTATTTGGTTCATTTGGGTTATAAAGTGAGATACGTCAGAAACATTACCGATGTGGGACACCTCTTGGATGATGGCGAAGATCGCATCATGAAAGCAACTCGATTGGAACAATTGGAGCCAATGGAAGTGGTACAAAAATACACCAATGGTTTCCACGACATGATGCGCGTTTTTAATAATAAAAGACCGAGCATCGAGCCGCGAGCGACGCAACACATCGTTGAGCAAATCACAATGGTTCAGCAAATCATAGATAACGGTTATGGGTATGAAAAGAACGGTTCAGTTTATTTCGATACTTTGAAATTTGCAAAAGACACTGGCGTCTATGGAAAACTTTCAGGACGTATTTTGGATGATTTGATTTCGGAGTCAAGAGATAATTTGAAAAATCAAAGTGAGAAAAATCATCCATCTGATTTTGCAATTTGGATGAAAGCTTCTCCTGAGCATTTGCAACATTGGCCATCGCCTTGGTCAGAAGGATTCCCTGGTTGGCACTTGGAGTGTTCGGCGATGAGTACGAAATATTTAGGCAAAACATTCGATATTCACGGTGGTGGAAATGATTTGAAATTCCCGCACCACGAAAACGAAGTTGCGCAAAATCACGGAGCATGTGGTTGTGATCCAGCCAACTATTGGCTACATACCAACATGTTGTTGATGAACGGAGCAAAAATGTCTAAAAGTGTTGGTAACGTCATTTCGCCAGAAGAACTTTTCTCAGGTGAAAGTCATTTGATTTCGAAAGGATATAGTCCAATGGTCGTTCGTTTCTTCATGTTGCAAGCGCATTACTCAAGTCCATTGGATTTGACAGATGAAGGTTTGCAAGCTGGAGAAAAAGGCTACAAACGCTTGATGGAAGCAGAGAAAGTATTGCAAAAAGTAGCGCACCCAGGCAATGGCGCAGCCAATGATTTAGACAAAGAAATTCACATCTTGATGGAAGGTGCGACAGATGATATGAACGACGATTTCAACACACCACGTGCATTGGGTAAATTGTTCGAACTATCTTCTAAAATCAATGGTTTGAAAGACGGTCACCTCGATTGGACTGACTTGACAGCCGAAACGTGGAAAAAATTACAAACTACTTTCCACGCATTTATTTATGATATTTTAGGTCTTAAAGACGAAATGGCAGCAGCAGATGGCGGCGGTGAGTTGGTAGATGGATTGATGGAGTTGTTGATTGAAATTCGTCAAAACTCTCGTACCAATAAAGACTGGACAACTTCCGATTTGATTCGTGATAAAATGAATGAACTCAATGTGGTCTTGAAAGATGGGAAAGACGGAACGGGTTGGTCAGTTGGATAACGAATTCTAAATTTGATTTTAAAAGTCCCGAATTTTCTGTTGAAGATTCGGGACTTTTTGTTTAAATTCATTCTATGAAGACTTCGTTAATAATCATACTCTTAGGTGTTGTTTTGCTTTTTGCAACATGCGAAAATGACCAAGAATCCCAATTGGTTTTTAAAGCAGAAAAAGGATTTTTCTTTTTTGAGGGGGACACTTTGAAATACAACTCAAAAGAAGGATACCAAATCGAAACTTATAGAATTGACTATGGAGAAGAGTATAAAAAAAATTCGTCTTTACTATTTGCAAGTTTCGAAGAGCTCTTAATTGCACAAGGGAAGTTGGGATTCGAAAAAGTCGAAGAATCAGAAATCTATAAGAAAAGAGCTAAATGGGGGAAAGAAATGGAAAGGATTAGAAAGGGCAATGGAGATTATATCTTAACGGATAATTACCAATTCCATCCCTTTCTTAAAAAGACCAATACGTTTGTTGAAGATGAAATGCAGGCTTTTCTAAATGGATTGAATTCGTCTATAGGAGAATATGCTGTTGAACCTCATTTTTGTTATGCACCAAAAGATGCTATTTTGCTAAAGGATAAAGATGGTAAAGTAGTTTCTTGTATTGAGATCTGCTTTGAGTGTACAACAATTGAATTTAAACCCGAAATTCAAGTTCCGTATACTTATTTGACTGACAAACATTTTGAATTTTTACGGAAATTTCTTGATCGTTTGAAGTAATTCTCAAAAGAAAAAATTTAGAAACATCAATCAAAACATCAAACTGAAGTTCCACATACTTGCCTTTTGTGGTTCAAAAAAACAACGCGCTTTTTCTTACCTCCCCTAAAATCCTTACCTTACGCCCCAACCTTTAACATGCGTCATGACAATAGAGAAAGCAAAAACGGCACTCAAGAAATACTTTGGTTACGACGAATTTCGACCATTGCAGGACGAGATCATTCAATCTGTTTATGATGGAAAAGATACCGTCGTGATAATGCCAACCGGTGGTGGAAAATCAGTCTGTTTTCAAATACCAGCCGTAACGATGGAAGGAACGGCTTTGGTCGTCTCTCCGCTTATCGCTTTGATGAAAGACCAGGTAGAAAGTATGCGTGCTATCGGTATCAAAGCGGCTTTTCTAAACTCTTCCATTACAGCAACTGAACGATTTGAAATTGAAGGCCAATTCCAAAATGGGACTTTGGATATGCTCTATGTTTCTCCTGAAAAATTAGCTTCTCAAGATTTTCAATCGGTTTTAGGTTCTGCAAAAATCAGTTTGTTTGCCATTGATGAAGCGCATTGTATCTCGTCATGGGGACATAATTTTCGACCTGAATATCGACAGCTTAAATTATTGAAATCGAAGTTTCCAAATATCCCAGTTATTGCCTTGACGGCAACGGCAGACAAAGTGACTCGAAAAGACATCGGCGACCAATTAAATTTAGTAGAACCCAAATTATTCCTCGCCTCTTTCGATAGACCTAATTTGAAATTGGAAGTGCGTCCCGGTCAAAAACGTTGGGAGCAAATCATCAATTTCGTTTCAAATCATAGAGACGAAGCGGGGATTGTTTATGCGATGAGTCGCAAAAGTTGTGAGTCGCTTGCCGCAAAATTGCAAGGCAAAGGCCTCAAAGCAAATTACTACCATGCTGGCATGAATTCCGACCAACGGAACAAAATTCAAGAAGCATTCATCAATGACGAGATAGATATTATTTGTGCTACGGTAGCCTTCGGGATGGGGATTGACAAGTCCAATGTTCGATGGGTGATTCATTATAACTTACCGAAAAACATCGAAAATTTTTATCAAGAAATTGGACGGGCAGGGAGAGACGGTGCCAGTGCTGACACCATGCTGTTTTACAGTTATGCCGATATCATGTTTTTGAAAAAAATAATTGAAGACGAGGGCGATAATGGTCGAGAACTCATGAAAAGTAAACTGGAGCGATTGCAGCAATATGCAACGTCTCCTATTTGCCGTCGAAAGACTTTGCTTAGTTACTTCGGCGAGTATCTCGCGGACAATTGTGGCAACTGTGATGTCTGCGATTTGCCACCCACTTCCATCGACGGAACCGAACTTGCACAAATGGCATTGTCTGCGGTTTATCGTATGAATGGTCAAGGCAATTCCAATTTACTGATTGATGTGCTGCGTGGCTCAGGACGAAGAGAAATTGTTGAAGCAGGTTTTCAAAATATAAAAACTTATGGCGTTGGTCGAGGCTATACTTACCTTGATTGGCGAGCCTATATTGAACAATTGGTTCAGCAAGGATTCTTGGAAATTGCGTTGGACGATGCGTATAAACTTAAACTGACGAAGGCAAGTCAAGACGTACTTTTCAATGGTTTGAAAGTGAAATTGGTCAAACCTGCAAGTATCAAAGAACGCGAAGAAAGTGCTGCAGCAAGTGCCGTTTCAAAACAAAAAGGTCAAGCTGCAGATTTTACATGGGATGCAGAATTGTTTCAAGTGCTCAAAGCACTTCGTTACAAAATGGCGAAGGCGCAAGGCATTCCGCCATACATTATTTTTGGCGATAAAGCCCTTCAAGAAATGGCAGCAGCGAAACCAATTACGCGTGATAACTTCTTGACTGTCAGTGGAGTAGGGGAGCGAAAAGCGGATCAGTATGGAGCCGAATTTTTAGGCGCCATCAAAGCATACGGAAAAGAAAAAGGAATTGCAGATGCAGATATGTTCAAACAAGTTTTGAAAGCATCATCTAAACCAAGGGCTTCTAAAGTGCAGAAATCCACCAAAATTCCTACGCGTCAAATCACCTTAGAATTTTATAATAAAGGTCTGAGTTTGATAGAAATTGCGCGTGAACGTGGTCTCAAAAAAAATACTTTACTCGAACATTTACTCCATTATCACCGAGATGGTTTGGAAATAGATATTGAATCCATCGTTGATTTCGACGAAACTTTATTGAAAAAAATAAAAGATCTCACTTATGAACAAGAAGACTCTCCTCCCAAAATGACACCAGTTTTCGCTGCTTTAAACGAAAAGGTTTCTTTTGATGAAATTAGAATATACTTTGCTATTTTAGAAACGAGGGGAGAGTTATGATCGGGTTGAAAAGTTATTCCTCCGCCGGATGCCAAAACACTTTCTTAAAACCAACAACTTTATTATGCTCGACAGTCACTCCTTCGTTCTCCAACATCTCTTGCATAAAAGTAGGCGAAGGAAAAGCATTGCGACCAGAAAGTTCTCCTTTTGAATTGAGTACTCGATGAGCAGGCAATCCATCCATCATAACGGAATTTTTGAGCGCAAAACCGACCATGCGAGCAGAGCCCAAAGCCAAATAATCGGCAATGGCGCCATAAGACGTTACCCTTCCTACAGGAATGGTTCTGACGACTTCATGAACTTGTTCGATGTAATGTTTCTTTTTGAAAAGCATATTATGCAATTTTACAAGTCAAATGTAAGTTGAATATTTGAAAGTAAGCGGAACTTCAGTTCCGCAAGTAAAACCAATTTTCGGCGGAACTGAAGTTCCGCATACCAAATAAAAAATATGAAATATCTTTTTACAATTTGTCTGTTCTCAATAGGATTTGCCCTTGCTGCACAAGACATCGTTTGGCTTGGTCAAACAGAGCACGACTTCGGCGAGTTCAAAAGATATGACTTGCAACAAGTAGATTTTGAATTTCAAAACAATACCGATGAACCAATTGTTGTGGAAAATGTACGCGCAGCCTGCGGTTGCACTTCCCCCAATTGGAGCGAAGAACCAATCTTACCTGGCGAAAAAGGAAAAATCACGGTAGAATACGATGCACGGAAGGTCGGCTACTTTTATAAAAAAGTAAAAGTCTATTTTAGCGGTATTCGAAAAGGACATAAGCTTTATGTAGAGGGAGATGTCGTCGAAGAATAAGATGCATTCGTCGAAATTTCACATTCGTTTAAAGAAAATTATTGACAAAACCAGTCCTTTCGTCGATTCCTTCGGCGAAGTCATCGAAGTTAAGGACTTCGTAACGTTTGCAAGGTCAATTTTTCAAGTATATTTGCTGTTCGATATTGAATGGAAGCTCATAGCACCATTCATCATTTATTAAAAGTTATATCTAATTCTCCTATGGGATTTTTGATTTTTTTATTGGTTTTCTATGTTTTAGTAAGCCTCAGTTTATATAAAGTTTTTGAAAAAGCAGGTGTTTCGCCGACAAAGGCATTGATACCGGGTGTCAATTTTGCAGAGTGGTG
>CALHBQ010000421.1 GCA_937930815.1 uncultured Saprospiraceae bacterium
TAAATTTTCAAAAAACGGAAAAGCCGTTCCAATTACGAAGGAGAGCCCGTTTGCTTGGGAATATATGACTATTGATTTTCCTGGCAGATTTATGATTCAAAATACATCTGGAAGTAAAAATAGATTTAAGTATCAAACGGATTCAACATTACATTATATGGCGGTTGGAGTAGGGAGCGATTCTTCGCTATATGATACTTTTCAAATTGTAAAAAATCTGGAAAGCGAGTTTTTTATAAAAGGCACTTTGCAAGGCGATACGATTGCTGTTGAAATGAATAAAAAATCCTTCGATGATTTTTTATTGACGAATCGCGGCTTTCATTGGGTTTCTGAGTATCCGTTTAATCGGTAGACTTCCGAACTTTCAAAACAAAAGTATGCGGAATCTTAACCCCAAAATCACCAAAGACATATTCGCGTTCGCCTGTTTCTTTCATGTTAGGAAAGCAATTCCATGGTGAGTAATGATACTCTTTGAAAGATTCGATGGATAGATTTTGACCTATAAATGCATTGAAAACTTCTTGCAAAGAATGTGGCCAGAAGAACGAACGACTTGGCTTCTTCTCGCCACCATCAGTATAAGTTCCTTCCTCGATATCTTCCTCTGGTTCCATGCTTGGTTTTTCAAAATAGTCGTAACCTATTTTTTGTTTATCAAAATCAAATAGATACAAAAACGGGTGGAACTCCGCCAACACATAATGACCTCCAGGTTTGAGGTAATGGTTGATAATTTCGGCATAAGCCAACAAATCAGGTAACCAACAAATCGCTCCAAAAGAGGCAAAAACAATATCGAATTGTCCCTCGATATGTTCGCGAATATCATAGACATTCGCTTCCACAAATCGCACATCTAATCCTAACTTATCATTGTATTCCTTTCCTTTTTTAATGGCTTCAGCAGAGAAATCGAGCGCAGTAACTTTGGCGCCCATTCGAGCCAAACTCAAAGAGTCTTGACCAAAATGACATTGCAAGTGCAAAATGCTTTTTCCTTTGACATCGCCCAATCCTTCGAGGGTCATATGCTCGATCATGTCTTTCCCTTTTAGGAAATTTTCGACTTGATAGAAATCTGACTTGACGTGGGTTTCTACCCGGCTATCCCACATTGCTTTGTTGACGTCGAAGTGTTCTTTGAATTTTTTCATTGATTATTTTTTTGTCTGAATAAGTCGTACCCTGAGCGAAGCCGAAGGGTATAAAAGCGAAGATCGATTTCCATGTTTGTACCCTTCGGCTTCGCTCAGGGTACGCCCCTTAATCCTGCTAATCCTTTAATCCTGCGAATCCTGATTCAGAAATTGTACTCGTATAAACTAACTACTATAATTACCCAAACGCACCAAAAAAAGTTCCCTCGCCACCCGAAAGTTATCAACACTCATTTTCTTAAAACGTATAGTTTGCCACTCAGCCGTTGGATGAATCATTTGATAATTGTCTTTTGTTCCGACCTGAATCGGCATATCAAAACCTTTGACTTTCGAGTTCCAGCGATACTCTAATATCAATCCTTTTTTCTTCTTTTTGACTTTGTATTCAAAAGTAGGAATTTGTGCAAAATAGAGATATTGCTCGAAAAATTTATCCCAGTTTTTACCCGTTCGTTTGTTGACGTAATTGGTGAAATCTGAGGTAACAATATGTCCTTGCGCATGTTCGAGATAGAAGGTTTTCAGAATATCAAAAAATAACTCATCGTCCATCATCGCATGACGCAAGGTATGCAACATCCACGCCCCTTTGTAATAATGATCACTGCTACCGAAGTCTTCAAAATTCACATCCAATGGGCCAACCATCGGAGCCACATTTTTGATATTGGATGACTGACTCGCGAGATAACGAATCGCATCTTCATAACTATATCGGCACTCCACATACAAGGCCTCCATGTAAGTGGTAAACGACTCATGAATCCACATTTCCGCATGGTCATTACAGCTGATACTATTGCCCCACCATTCATGCCCAGCTTCGTGTATGATGATGTAATCCCAGTCCATATCTTTTGGAATCATGCCACCCATGTAGCCTCGTTTGTATTCGTTTCCGTAGGCAATCGCACCCTGATGTTCCATGCCGAGGTAGGGCGTTTCGACCATGCAATAACCATCTTTCCAAAAAGGGTATTTGCTAAAGTACTTTTCGTAGCAATCCAACATTTGAGGCACTTGCGCAAATTGTTTTTTCGCTTTTTCTAAATTAGGTTTCAATACATAATAATCGCATTGCAAAGAGTCGCCATCAGAGGCCACCCACCACTCTTGAAAGTGCGCGTAATCTGCGATGTTGACGGTGACATTGTAATTATTAATCGGATAATGAACAAACCAATTCCAAGTATTAAAACCTTTATTTAGGGAAGTTTTACTTCTTAAAGTTCCGTTGGCAACGCAGGTTAGATTTTCAGGAATCGTAATATTGATTGCCATGCTATCAGGTTCGTCGCTGAGGTGATCTTTGTTAGGCCACCAAAGACTTGCGCCGGCACCTTCGCAAGCGACACCGACCCATGGATTTCCCTCGTCATCTTTTTTCCAAACAAAACCACCGTCCCATGGAGCATTTTTGGCAGTCGTTGGATTGCCCTCATATTTCACTCGAATGATATGACTTCCTTTTATTTCTTTTGGAAAATTTATGAAAACGGCGTTCCCAATTCTTTCATATTCTAACTCATTATTTTTAATTAAAATGCCATTGATTTTCATGTTTTCATACAAATCAATCTGCATCCGTTTCATCGGATTGAGCGCATCAAAATGAATATCAACATAACCCGCCAAGAAGCGTTTTTCAACGTCAATTTCAATATTGAGTTTATAAAAGGTCACATCAAAATCTGTTCGCTCAGGGCGCAACATCCCTCTCAGCGTATCCGCTTTTGAGAAATGATAATCTTTATAAAAATCCTTCTGTCCCTCAAGAGATGAAACGAAAAGTGATAAAACGAGTATGAAGTAATACTTTAGCATGAGCGATTTAGTAATTTTAAGAATGTGTACTTCGAGCGCAGCCGAGAAGTACATGAGCAGAGAGATTATTTTCTACTCTTCCATTCTCGGCTGCGCTCGAACTCCTGTTTAGGAACGAACAATAAAAAGGAAAAATTTCCACAAATGAAAAAAATAGAAACCATCATATTTGATTTGGGCAAAGTGTTGATAGATTGGGAACCCAGAAGACTTTATCGAAAGATTTTTGACGACGAAAAAAAGATGGAGACCTTTCTAAAAAAGGTCTGTACTTCCGATTGGAATGTCGAACAAGATCGAGGTCGATCCCTCGAAGAGGCAACCAATCTGTTAGTTGAGAAATTTCCAAAACAAGAAAAAGAAATCAAAGCTTTTTACGGACGATGGGAAGAAATGCTCGGCGGCCCAGTACAATCGACCGTTGATATTTTAGAATATTTATACAAAAAACAATCGCATAAATTATATGCACTGACCAATTGGAGTGCAGAGACTTTTCCCGTAGCACAGCGTGATTATTACTTTTTGAAATACTTTGAAGGTATCTTGGTTTCGGGAGATGAAAAGCTCATAAAACCAGATCCAAAGATTTATAAACTGATGCTCAAACGATATAAAATCAAAAAGAGCACCGCGCTATTTATTGATGATTCTTTGAAAAATGTGAAAGGTGCAGAGGCCTGTGGTATTCGTGCGATTCACTTTAAAGATGGCGCTTCTTTGAAGAAGGAGTTGGTGAAGCTGGGCGTTTTGTAACAAAAAAATGATATCAATTTTGCTCGTGCTGTTCTCTGAACAGTCACGAAATATTGACAAATCTCCAGATTTTCGAAAACTAAATTTACTAGCCTTTATTCTGAAGAAGGAGTTGGTGAAGTTGAGAATTCTTTAGAATAGATTTAGAGCGGAACTGAAGTTCCGCTTACAAAAAAAAGAGGCTACCTTTTGGTAGCCTCAAACATGGGTGATTGTTTATTCATGATTATGCTGAGGGATAAGTTATATGAGTTTTTTCTCAATTTACTTATCACAAGTTTTGAACATCTAAATTTATGCTCTTATTCTTGAGTGTATTCAAAGTAAAAATTACGCGTTATTGATCACCACTTTTAAGGTGATTTTCTGACCTATAAAAATCCTATCTGACGGTAGTCTATTCCAACTCAGAATATCGTGAACCGTGCAGTTAAATTGTTTTGCAATATTGGAGAGCACATCCCCTTTTTTCACCGTATAGGTAAAAATTCGAACTACGCCAGGCAAATTATCATTACAACGTTTGTTGACGTGTGCACTCAATTTCCGAGAAGCTACTTTTGGTAAAATGACATAATGTCCATTTTCACTTGGAGGAACCACTCCGGTAAAATACATTGAATTCAACTTTCGAATCAACTTGTATTTCGTATCAGTTACCTGCTCGATTTCGCTGAAAGTAGTTCTTTCAAAAACACTTACCGCAGAAGTATTGAGCATCGTTGGATCTCTCAGTTGAGGAACCAATCCATGATAAAAATGATACTTCATCATGTAGCTTGCCGCAATAAATTTAGGAATATAATTCGCTGTTTCCTTTGGTAAATATGGTTGCAATTCCCAGAAATCTCTCGTTCCGGCACGTCTGATGATTTTTTTCAAACGACCAGGGCCGCAGTTATAAGCGGCGAGTGCCAATTCCCAAGATCCAAACTCATCATGTAAGTACCCTAAATAGTTTAGTGCAACTTGTGATGACTTGACAGGGTCTCTGCGCTCGTCAATATATTCGTCAATTTGAAGTCCAAATAACTTAGCCGTTTCTGGCATAATTTGCCACATTCCAGCTGCTCCAGCAATGGATACCGCATATGGGCGCATATTGGATTCAATGACGGTTACGTATTTGAGATCTTCGGGAAGATCTTGCATTTGCAAAGTGTATTCGATTATTGGAAAATAAACTTTTCCGTAACCGAGCATTATTTCAGAACCTCGTATTCCAGCCGTAAGATAGCCTCGGATGTATTGCTCAACTTCTGGAGTGAACTTTACGTCAACGATGCTTTCCATACGTTCGAGACGGCGTTTAACAGCCATCGCATCATATTTGGAACTTGCAGTTTCTTCGTAATTAATACTTGCCTCCGCTGTTTGGGGCAATCCAGTCATCATAAAGATGAAAGCGACTGCAATCCAGAGCAGTTTCATAATATTCATTTTTAGGTAAGTAATCGGTCATGAATAATGGTAGAAAAATTCGAAAATTATTTTTGTGCCAATTGAGGCAATTTTTCTTTGAATAGCCTTAGCTATTGAAATAAAAATTAACGCGTGTCCCGAATTCACTTCGGGGAAAAGTGGTGCAAAAAGAAATTCGAATTTCTTATCGTTATTTTTGAACGATTACTTGTGTGTACATGGGTGCAATCGGAACACAGACAGTTATTACCTGTTGCACCGATGCTTAAAAAAAATAGACTTCTTTTTGTATGGATTTCTTCTTTGGAGAGTTCTCTTGTGAGTAAAATAATTTACTCGTGATATACGTATGTGGGTGGATAAAAAGTACGTAAGTCAGAC
>CALHBQ010000422.1 GCA_937930815.1 uncultured Saprospiraceae bacterium
TTCCAAATCTTGCATCGCCAATTTAGTACCAGCATAATATTGCAAACCCCAATCCGAAAACTTATTAATTTTAGAGGAAGAACTAAAATTTTGAGACAAAAAAGGAAGCACTAACGCGATATTATAAGATTCCTTTTTCTCCGTATTAAGGTCGGTCAATTCATCAACCAAAATGGTTGTTTCCGTTCCACCAGGAATCAATACGGTACCTCCACCTGTTTCATCTGAGATAGGCGGATGCTCGGATTCAGGAACTTTAGTCCAACCGATGGTATCCAGTTTTTCAGTGGCGATTTTCACCTCTTCGTACTTCCCAGTTTCTGGATTGTACACACGAGTCCCCTCAATCTCATCCAACTTATCTTTGTAAACTTTACCTCCAGGTTTTGCTTTAAAAATACCACAAGAAGTAATAGTTATTCCTATTATTAATATCCAAAAGAATGAAAACTTTGTAGTCATTGTGTTGATTTTTAATCTTGAAGGTTTCGTTGGGGCTTTTGAGTGTTGATTAAGTTGCAACTCACTCACAATCAACAAGTTGCAAAAACAAATGAATTTATGTGAACTCCAATAATCTTAATAAACTAATTAACCAGTCAACTAATAAACTCATTTCCAAATCTACTCCCACTCTATCGTCGCCGGCGGCTTGGTACTAATATCATAAACCACTCGATTAATTCCTTTTACTTGATTGATGATTTCACTGGAAACAGTTGCCAAAAATTCATGTGGCAAACGACTCCATTCTGCAGTCATACCATCAACCGAATTGACACATCTGAGGGCAACGACATTTTCGTAAGTACGCTCATCTCCCATCACACCTACTGTTTGGACGGGCGTCAAAATTGCACCTGCCTGCCATACTTTATCGTAGAGGTCAAATTTTTTCAAATTATTGGTAAAAATGGAGTCTGCTTCTTGAAGCAAAGCGACTTTAGCCGGAGTCACTTTCCCTAAAATTCGAATAGCCAAACCAGGCCCTGGGAAAGGATGACGACCAACAATAAAGTCAGGTAATCCAACTTCTTTTCCAACTTTACGCACTTCATCTTTGAAAAGCATACGCAGCGGCTCAACGATTTTCATCTTCATGCGCTTTGGCAATCCACCTACATTATGGTGAGATTTGATGGTCACTGATGGGCCATGTACAGATACTGATTCAATTACATCTGGGTAAATCGTTCCCTGAGCTAACCATTTGATGCCTTTCAATTTGTTTGCTTCTTCTTGGAAAACTTTGATAAAAGTCTTTCCAATCGCTTTTCGTTTTTTCTCTGGGTCGCGGCCTGCTTTATCCAAAACTTTATAAAAAGCATCTTTGGAATCAACTCCAGTCACATTCAATCCCAATCCTTTATATGAATTTAAAACATCTTTAAATTCATCTTTTCGGAGCAATCCGTTATCAATAAAAAAGCAAACGAGATTTTTGCCAATTGCTTTGTGCAAAAGCATTGCAGCGACAGAAGAATCTACTCCTCCTGAAAGTCCGAGCAAGACTTTATCATTCCCTACTTTCTTTTGAATTGCCTCCACCGTGCTATCCACAAAAGCAGCAGGCGTCCAATTTTGTTTCACTTTTGCGATATCGACCAAGAAGTTTTTCAAAAACTTCAAACCATCCAATGAATGTGTGACTTCAGGGTGAAACTGTATGCAATAGATAGGTTTTTCGAATTTTCCATTGGAGCGATAAGCAGCTACATCCACATGTTCAGTGCCAGCCAACAACTCAAATCCCTTTGGGATTTTCGAAATGGTATCGCCGTGAGACATCCAAACTTGACTACCTTTTTTTATTCCTTTTAAAAAAGGATCTTTTTTATGAATCTGAGTCAAATTTGCTTTGCCATACTCTCTTTTTTTAGAGCGCATCACCTTTCCACCATAATAATTAGCCACATATTGAGCGCCATAACAAACGCCCAAAACAGGTACTTTCCCAGCAAATTCACTCAAATCTATCTGCAAAGCTTTTTCTTCCTTTACGGAAAAAGGGCTTCCTGATAAAATAACGGCCTTGACGTTGTCTTGGAAATTGATAGGTTTATTATAAGGTTGAATTTCACAAAAGATATTCAACTCCCTTACTCGGCGAGCAATCAATTGGGTATATTGAGACCCAAAATCGAGGATGACTATTTTCTCATTCATGCGCGCAAATATAGAAAGAGTTGCGCGATTGTTTTAGTAAAATAGGTGAGTCTTATCTAATCATCACGCCTTTCTTTCCAATAAATGGAACTGAAGTCAGATATTTTCTATCCAGGCTCCCTTTTACGAAAATGTACTTTTTATCATACATATATCCATCGAATGAAAAACTGACCCAATATTCACTAGTCAAATCAAACATTTCAACCTGAATTTGCTCAACTGGTAATGCCGTATTAGCCTTTATTTCATCAAAATAAAATCTAAATTGTGAGGTACGAATCTCTTCGCCATCTCTTTCTCCATAACCGCGTGAATTAATTAAAACATCATTGATCGGCTCATTTCGGGTATTTACGACAAATACGTCCCAAAATATATCTGGATCATCTTCGTAGGAATTTCTTGGCGCTATTGCAATAGCGAGATCTTCTACTCGTCTAATTGGAATATCCTTTTTCATCTCAGAAATGTTTGTTTGTACAGATTTTTCTATTCGAACTCAAATTCAAAAACATCCGAAAAATGGAATTTGAGTCGTTCCTTTATCTTTTTCATATCAATTTCCCTGCCTAATTCTCGTTTTAAGGAGGTAACATCTTTGTCAGGGTCATCAATACCGCATGGAACAATATTTTTGAAATAAGATAAATCCGTATTCACATTAAATGCAAAACCATGCATGGTCACCCAACGACTTAAATGAACGCCAATTGCACAGATTTTTCGCTTTCGCATAAATTTATTGGCTGGCAACCAAACCCCTGTATAGCCATCTTCTCGTTGCGCTTTGACCTCATAATCCGCCAAAGTTCTGATGATGATTTCTTCCAAATTACGTACATAACGATGCACATCATTGAAAAAGCAATCCATATCAAAAATGGGATATCCGACAACTTGACCAGGGCCATGATAAGTAATATCGCCTCCTCTGTTTATTTTAAAAAAGGTAGCATTTTTAGCTTCCAGCTGCTTTTCGTCCAAAAGTAAATTATCAATACTTCCGCTTTTCCCTAAAGTATAAACGTGAGGATGGGTGCAAAAAATCAAGTTATGAATTGGATCCAAAAGTGGTTCGTTTGCCTCTTTCAACTTTCTGTTTCCTCTTTTCAACTCAACTGCTTTGCTCAAAAGTGTCTGCTGCAAACCCCATGCTTCTGCATATTCGATACTCCCCAAATCCTTGTAAATCACCTTTTGCATGGTATTTGTATTGATTTTAATATGAATTAGCTGGACAAATAACGTTTAATACCCTATTATGGTTAGGAATAAGTGCACTTATTTTTAGAAACTTAGGGTTCGCTTTCAGCTTTTCGGTAACCTAATAATCGATTCAAATGAAAAAAGTTCTAATTACCCTCGTTTTGGTTGTAGGGGCGCAAATGTACTTTTTTGCACAAACCGCTCCCAATTTTACGGTAACTGATACCAAAGGCGTGACTCATCGCCTTTACGAAGACTATCTTAATCAAGGAAAAACAGTGGTTTTGGATTTATTTTTTGTGGCTTGTCCGCCCTGTAATACGCGTGCACCTCAAATTCAACAAATTTATGAAGATTGGGGCAGCGGAAATATGGATGTCCAAATTTTTGACATGAGTACTCGAACTTGGGATGATGATGCCGCTGTTTTAGGGTTTGAAAATCAACATGGATTAACCTATCCTGGCGTGAGTAAAGATGGAGGAAGTATTGACGCCGTTTCGTTTTACACCTCCGATTCAAGATTTTTTGCAACTCCAACTTTCATCGTTATTGACCCAAGAGATAAATCTATCGAGTGGTTGAATAATACTTCAACCCTTCTTTCAAGATTGGAAGCTGCCATTGAAGCAACTGGTGCTGAAAAAGAACCTGTTCAATTGACGGAAGTTTCAGGTAAAGTTCAAACCATTTCTGGCAAAGCAATTCCTAATGTAGACATTGTTGTGCAAGGTTATGAAAATCAATCAGTTACGACTGATAATGACGGTGAATTCTTCATGGATTTGCCTTTAAATGCCAATCAAAATTACGTTGTAATTGCTGAATCATCTGATAATAATTTCAAATCAGGCATCACTACTTTGGACATGGCTAAAGTTTTAAAACATGTTTTGAGTGTTGAATTATTAGCCAATAATTTTGAAGAAATTGCTGCAGATGCAAACAACTCAAGGAGCATTTCAACGCTTGATGTTGTTGCGATTCGAAAGTTGATTTTGAATGTTGCTTCTACTGCTCCAGGGCATACCACGCCGTGGAAGTTTTTTCCTCAATCAGGTTCCAATTCTTTTAACTCCAATACGCCTCAAAATTTGAACTTTATTGGGGTTAAAATTGGGGATGTGAATGATTCTATTCAGTTTTAGGAGCGGCTTGGATTGATGAACGCAAAGACAGAAAGATGCAAAGGATTTTCATTTAATATCTTTGCGCGTTTGCGTTTAGTTCCTCTGCGTCACCGCGTCTCTGCGTTCAATCCGAATTATGATTTTTGAGAAAAAGCAAGAGTTTATAAAAGTCGAAATATCTGAGAGATGGGTTATCGCTTTTTAGATTTTCCAGCATTGTATTTTCGATTTTTTTCAGTATAAAAAGCACAATACTTTTCATACCTAATCTACTGATTTTCAGGTATGTATCAATTAATCTTGTTGGTTCAATTTTCTTTTCTTTAAAAAGTGAAGAAAGGTTTTCAATTGCTTTTTCAGATTTTTTTAGGAAGATCAAGTTGGTCTCTAAGCCTGCATGTTCTATTGGATTTTCTATATGCAAAATTGGAATTTCCAACTCCTTCAATTTCAATCCAAACAAGGTGTCTTCGTGGCCATATTGAGTGAGCGATTCGTCAAATTTTATTTTATTAAAAATGGATTTTGGAATCAAAAAATTGCTACTCAAAAAGCTATGATATGGAGCATTTTGGCGAATCGAAGCAGATTTGACTTCTCGCTGCTTCCCTACTTTCCAATGTAAGATTTTATCCGATTCAGGTTTTTCTTTTTGGTATGAAATGCCACCAATTAATAAGGAATCAGGAGATAGATTTTGGTGATAATTTTTTAGAAAATCTGATTCAACAAATTTCATATCACAATCCAAAAAAAGCAAATATTCATAGGTTGCCTTTTGAGCTAAAAAGTTACGAATTTTGGAGCGGCCTAAATTGGATTTTAGTTCTTCATAATTTACAAACTCAATATTTTGAACTGTTTGATTTATCGCTTTCCACTCGTTTTTTGAGCAATCATCGACCACTAAAATTTCTCCTTTAATATTGAATGTTTCCAATTGTTTGGAAAGTCCAGCGACCAATGGTCTAACATCAAAATTATAAGCAGGAATTAAAATAGAAAGCATAAATATATTTTCAAAAAAACAATTTTCAATTTAAACTGAAAGTTCAAAACGATGTTATACCTTTGAATCTTAATAGTTCAAAAGATAAAGATAGACAATGGAATCCACTGCTTCAATCAAGACGCTTTTAAATGATAAAAACCTGAATCCTAATTTGCAAAAAATAGGACTAAAAGTCATTGATAATCAACGCATTACAGAAGAAGATGGTATTTACCTTTTTGAACATGCTGACTTAGGTTTTGTAGGCAGTTTGGCTAATTTCATTAGAGAAAGAAAGCATGGCAACAAAACGTGGTTCAATCGAAACTTTCATGTAGAGCCAACCAATTTATGTATTTATACCTGTAAATTTTGTAGTTACTCCAGACTCATCAAACAACGAGAGGAAGGTTGGGAATACACGATGGATGACATCATGGATATCGTTAAAAGCTATGATGACAAGCCAGTTACCGAAGTTCATATTGTCGGCGGTGTTTTGCCTCAGTATGATTTGAAATTTTACACTGAACTTTTTGCAAAAATAAAAGCTCATCGTCCTGATTTGCATGTCAAAGCGTTGACTCCAGTTGAGTACCATTACATTTTCAAAAAAGCAAAAGTCAGCTACGAAGAAGGCATGAAACGCATCAAAGAGTCAGGTGCCGAATCAATGCCCGGCGGCGGTGCCGAAATTTTCCACCCAGATGTAAGAAAAGTAATTGCAGGTGATAAATGTACTGGCGAAGAATGGTTGAGAATGCATGAGGTGTGGCATGAATTGGGTATGCGCTCCAACGCAACCATGTTATATGCACACATCGAAAAATTCGAACATCGCATTCATCACATGGAACAATTGAGACAGCTCCAAGATAAAACCGGTGGCTTCCAGACTTTCATTCCATTGAAGTTTAGAAACTCCAATAATGAGATGTCAAACATCGAAGAAGGTACGATAATCGAAGACCTAAGAAACTACGCCATCAGTAGAATTTACCTCGATAATTTTGAACACATAAAAGCATATTGGCCAATGATTGGTCGCGAAACGGCACAGCTTTCTTTGGCATTCGGTGTTGACGATTTGGATGGAACAATTGATGATACCACAAAGATCTATTCGATGGCAGGAAGTGAGGAACAAAACCCCACATTGAGCACTGAGTCATTGGTCAAAATGATAAGAAGTGTAGGTCGCCACCCTATCGAAAGAGGAACACTCTACAACCAAATCAAAGATTACAAAGATGTCGTTTTTGAGGATGATAATAAGTTTAGAGGGTATCTTGACTTACCTGTTGTGAAAAACAATTAATCAATGTCGAAACTAAAGGTCGTTGCCGTTAACTACTTGAATACCAAGCCTTTACTATACGGCTTGGTCAAAAGTGGCATAAAAGATAAGATTGATTTGCACTTAGACATTCCTTCTGAATGTGCTCGAAAATTAGAGAGCGGTGAAGTTGATTTTGGGCTTGTACCAGCTGCAGTGATTCCTTCGCTTTCTTCTCCTTACATCATTTCCGATTATTGTATCGGAACTGTTGGAAAAGTCGCGACGGTTTCTATTTACAGTGAAGTTCCGCTCGAAAAAGTAGAGAAAATATACCTCGATTTTCACTCAAGAACATCCGTTCAATTGACAAAAATTTTAGTAAAAAATTTCTGGAAATTACCTATCGAATTTATCCAAGCGACTCCTGGTTATATTGAAAAAATTGGTGGAACAACCGCTGGCCTTATCATTGGCGATCGCGCTATAGAATTTGGAAACAACTTCAAATACGAATATGACCTCGGTGAAGCTTGGTTGAAATACACTGGCCTACCCTTCTCTTTTGCCAATTGGGTGAGCAACAAACCATTGCCAGAAGCTTTCATTTCCGAGTTCAATGCTGCTCTGAAATCAGGCATAGATTTCATTCCTGATCTGCTTTATATCATCCCGCCTCCTTCCAATGGATTTAATTTAAAGCAATATTTTACCGAAAATATCAGCTATGATTTTAATTTTGAGAAAAAGAAAGCGCTTCATCGATTTTTGGAAGAGATGGAAGTTGATATTCAGCCGAGTGTGGAGATGAGTCTTTCTATTTGAAATTGTCTGAATCAGGATTTACAGGATTTCAAAATTTTCAGGATTACCCTTGAAGGATAAATAAATTTTGGCTCTTTGAAAGGTGAAATTTATTCTTTCCAAAATCCTGTTAATCCTTTAATTCTGTAAATCCTGATTCAGACAAAAAAAAATTCAAAACCAACATGTCAGACAAAAAAAAACGAGGAATCGAAATGGAAGAAGACTCGCCAACGCAAGTTCAAAACCTAAGAACTAACCACCTTCTACTTATCGGAATTGATAAATATTCAAATGATATTTCACCGCTCAATAATGCGGTTCGAGATGCAGTTGCTTTCAAAAATATCTTAATAGATAAATATGATTTTGAAATAGAAAACGTAACTGAACTACTCGATGAAAATGCAACGGGTGAAAACATTTTGGATACACTCGAAAAGCTTACTTTAAAACTTACCGAAAAAGATAATCTGTTGATTTATTTTTCGGGGCATGGCATTTTAAATAAAAGTAATAAACGAGGTTATTGGATTCCTGTTGACGCCATAAATAATCGAAGAATCACGTATCTAAACAACACAGAAATAACAGATTTTCTTTCCAATACAAAAGCACATCATGTTTTTACTATCATTGATTCGTGCTTTTCTGAAGCGTTATTCATGAGAAATGTAAATAATAGCGCAGCTCAAAGAGTTGATAGATATCCATCAAGGTGGGCCTTAAGTGCAGGGAGATTAGAACCAGTTAGCGATGGAAGCATGGGTTCAAATAGTCCGTTTTCAAAAGTTCTTCTAAAATTTTTGGAAGTAGAAAACAAGAACGTCATTTGGGCAAATGAAATCTGTCAATTCGTAATGGAAAATGTCGGATTTAATGCCTCTCAAACTCCACGCGGTGAAGCACTTCCGGGCGTAGGCCACATGGGCGGCCAATTCATTTTCCGTAAAAAAGGATTTCATGAAAAGATTGAAGAAGATACTGTCGAAACCAAAAACGAACCCACCAGAAACGTAAATTCAACAGATACAAAAGTTGAAACACCAACTAAAATTGTTCCTGAACTTCAACTTTCAACACCCCAAACAACACCCGCCAATATGGAAGAATGGCGAGAACAAATAAAACTACTCGTTGCAGAAGATTTGGGACAAGCAATGGTTGCGCTGAATGCAGCGTTCAACCGTGCAACATCAAAATATAATGATTTGATTTTGCTAAGAGCAAGGCATAACTCCGCTAAAATGGACTCACAAAGAGGTGTCGTAACATTAGGGCAGCAGAACATGATGTTCAATCAAATTCGTTATGCCCTCATCGAAATGGTTGATGATATGGAGGAAGATGATTTGAAGCATTTTAGAATTCAGCGGAAATAAATTTATACGCACTCAAAAAATAAACTCCCGATTTCAAAAAATTAGTGAAGGAAAAGTGATTGATAATGAGGTTTTTCGAGCTAATTTTTTGAATTGAAGAGGGAAGTTATTTTTTGAGTAATAATTAAGCAAAAAAAAAGGCAGTGACCGGTAATTGTCACTGCCAGAAGCAAACAAACTTCTATAAAGAAAAAGGCTTTCCAAATAATTGGTTTTAGTTTTTAGCCTTTCCGTTTGCGACTAAAGTTCTATGACTGTTAGCCAACAAAAACT
>CALHBQ010000423.1 GCA_937930815.1 uncultured Saprospiraceae bacterium
TTTGTGTGCCATACATGTTATTATTCTAATGGGTTAAAGTCCCTTACGAGCCTTGAAGAAAAGGAATCGTTAGCCAAAGGCAAGGGTGTCTCACGTGAGTGAGAATCTGAAGGAAGCCTTACAGCAAAAGTCAGGTGTTGACGAACAGGAATCAGATATAAGGCGTGTTTAGGGGATAATCTGGCAATGAACAGAGAAGTCCAAACTTTCTTCCGTAACCTAAATGTGTAAATCTGGCAACATCGACGGGAAGGATAATAACTTACTGTGGGAGATCTTTTCTGCGAGAGTGGATAAGAAGTCAGCCGAGGTCATAGTACGGAGGAGAGTTTTTTTTTTATCTCTTCGAAGGAAGGACTGAATCTTTAAGACAAGGAAACCATTTTTTTTAACAGCGGACGAATATGAAGAAATCCGATAAACGTTATGGCGTTCAGATGTCGCTTTTTGAAAAAGCAGAATGGACAGCCGACGAACCCGTTACAGCCGGTATAGCCGTAAGCTATGCTGAAAGTGGACAGGTGGGTGAGTATTCGACGGGTGTTCAAGAAAAGAGAGCCTTGGCAACAAATCTGTTAGAGCAAGTCATCGCTTTGCCAAATTTGTCTCGCGCCTGCCAACGTGTAATCTCGAATGGCGGGAGCGCAGGAATAGATAAGATGACAGTCAAAGAATTGCAAATCTGGTTTGGAAAGAACTGGCGAAGGCTTCAAAACGAATTACGGACAGGAATTTATAAAATACAACCTGTACGGACAGTAATGATACCCAAGCCAAAAGGAGGGGAACGCCGATTAGGGATACCTACGGTAAAAGACCGTTTAGTACAACAAGCTATCCAGCAGGTGCTAAGTGAAATATACGAACCTTTGCTCAGTCCAAACAGCTATGGTTTTCGTCGCGGTCGAAGTGCCCACGGGGCAATAGATCAACTGAGCGAATATGTCAGCACAGGCAAGACGCACATAGTAGATATAGATATGGCAAAATTCTTCGACGAAGTAAATCACGACCGATTACTACACCGCTTACGTCAGCAAATCGGGGACAGTAAACTATTACGACTGATACATAAGTATCTACAATCAGGCGTACTGATAGGAGGCATGTTAGAACAACAATTAAAAGGGACACCGCAAGGGAGTCCACTATCTCCGCTTTTATCCAATATCGTATTAGACGAGTTGGATAAAGAACTGACCCATCGAGGACATAGTTATGTTCGCTATGCAGACGATATAGTAATAGCAGTAAGTAGTCGAAAGTCAGCGGAACGAGTAGAACAAAGCGTAATTGCTTATATCGAAGGCCGCATGAAACTCAAGGTAAATCGGGAGAAGAGCAAAATACGCCGCCCGAGGGAGTTAAATTATTTAGGACATAGATTCCAGAATAATGGTACACCGATATTGAGCAAATCAAGCGAAGGACGATTGAAAGGTAAAATACGCCAAATCACTGGTCGGAATCGTGGACGAAGTTTTGAACAAGTAAAGACAGAACTGTGCATGGTACTACGAGGGTGGTTAAATTACTTTTGGAAAGCGCAGATGAAAAATCGCTTGGAGCAGATAGATGGTTGGATAAGGCGACGATTACGATGCTACCGACTGAAACAATGCAAACGAGCATTGGGAATTATGCGTTTTCTACACAAATTAGGCATACCTAAAACGCGAGCTTGGACAACGGCAACGAGTCGGAAAGGTTGGTGGCGAAAGTCACTAACGCCAGCAAGCCACGAGGCAATGAATAAAGAGTGGTTTGAAACACAGGAGGTTTACAGTCTGTCTTATCACTATTCTTTGCTAACATCTTAAAGAAACCGCCGAGTACGAGAGTACGCTCGGTGGTGTGAGAGGACGAAAAGACCAGTAGTAGAAATATTACTGCTCTTTTCTCCTACTCGATTTATACCCTAAAAGTCGTCTATTATTTTTTAGGAATATAATTTTGAATTTGGCCTTTTGACCAAAATAATTTTGCTCAATTGCCTATTTTTAAAAAACTAAATTGATAAGAATGCATGGTTTTTTCTATTTATAAAACGATATTATAAAAAATCGTTATACAACTTTTGGGTATTTTTTAATTTGATTTTTGCTATACCTTTTAACTAACCTATCTTTGCATAACTCACTTTTATACAAATACATTTACACCAAACTCATCAAATAAATCGCTTAAAGTCTCGCCTAATTTCTTCTGTTAATTAAACAAAAACGCCTTAAAGTAAACTCTTTCTGTTACTTAAGGTAATTTCTAACTGGTTTCATTTCAAACTTGGTTTTAAAGGAATATGCATTTTTCTGATAGCATTGCCGATAGGCAATTGATCTATTAGGATAGGTGTGTTTTTGCTCAATATTGACAATTCTATTTTTTTACCAAAATTTATTTTTTAAATGAAATTAGTTAAACAAACACTATTAAATGCAAGTTATTGGTGTTTCCTTTTAGGCTTAGCCTTTATGTGGAATCCACAAACAATGCAAGGATGTGATGGAAGAATCACAGGTTTTAAATTAAATAAACAAGATGGAAGTGCATTGGTAAACCTTACCAATGGAGCCATTTTCTGTGAATCAAGCTTTCCACATGACATTCGGATCAGAACAACTGAAAGTGGAACACACCAAAGTTTAAAGTACACGATTAGTGGACCAGGTGGTACATGGACAAATACGGAGAATGTAGTTACCTACGATTCTAAGCAATTTTGGCCAACTCCAGGTACATGGACTATCAAAGCTGAACTTTATAGTCATGATAATCTTGGCGGTACTAAATGTGATACAGAAACTATCTCTTTTACAGTAACTGGGAATGGAACGCCAACTGATGGTGGAGCTTTCTCTCCAAGAGCGACTGTTAAATGTGATGTAGACAATTTCAATCAAGGTGCAATTCAACCTTCTGTTGGAAAATGTTCTGATAATTCTACACCAAGATACCACTGGCAAGTTAAGCCAGAGGCAAGTGGCTCTTGGACAAATATTTCTGGAGCAACAGGTGCGTCTTACAACCCACCTTCTCAAGGGATTGGGTCAAAATGGTACCGTCGTGGAACATCTTGTGGATGTTCAACTACTGTGAAATATACTGCTACAGTATATGATGTTCATGTTTACAACCCAAAGGCAGGAACAATTGCTGGTAACCAAAGTCAATGTGATGGATACGATCCTTCAAATATCACAAGTACAGCGGGTGCTTCTGATGGAAAAGGAAACTTAACTTACAGGTGGCAAAAAAGACCTGCCGGTGGCACATGGTCAAACATTAGTGGAGCAACAGGAGCGACTTACAATCCTGGACACATTTCTGTGACTACTCAATATAGAAGACAAGCTCAATATGACAGTCAATGTACAGGCCGAGTAACTTCAAATGTAATTACAAAAACAGTTGAAGATTGTGGACCAAACGTTGACTGTCCTGCATTGAATGCAAATATCGGAGACGCTTGTAACGATGGAAATGCAAATACTACAAATGATGTAGTTAACGGAAATTGTAATTGCGTAGGTACTCCAATAGGACCTACATTTGACTGCCCTGCCTTAGGAGCAAATATCGGAGATGCATGTAATGATGGAAATCCTAATACAAACAATGATGTAGTTCAATCAAACTGTACTTGTGCAGGTACGCCAGTTGGTGGAGGAACATGTAATGCAACTTATTCAGTAAATGGTAGAATAATTACTGTTTCTAATTTAACAGGTGCTATCAAGGCAGTAAAAATCATTGATAATCAATGGAATACACTTTACTCATGTGATGATTGGGGAACTAATCCGTGTGGAGGTTCTGAGTCTTATACGGTTCCTTCTTGTGGAACTTACTCAGTTCAAATCCAAACTTATGCAGATTGGAGTACTCAAATTTGCAATGTATTCGAAACTTTCCAAGTTGATACTGACTGTGGCGGTGGTGGAGTAGATTGTCCAGCATTGAATGCAAATATCGGCGATGCTTGTAATGATGGAAATGCAAACACAACAAACGATAGAGTTCAGGCAAACTGCTCATGTGCAGGTACACCTGTGACGCCAGTTTATGATTGTCCTGCTTTAGGCGCGAATATCGGAGATGCTTGTAATGATGGAAATGCAAACACAAACAACGATGTAGTAACTGCAAATTGTGGATGTGCTGGTACACCAATTGGCTCAACAACGTGTGATGCAACTTACAGAGTTGAGGGTAATAAAATTATCATTGAAGGATTGGATGCAGCGATTAATACAGCAAAAATTCTTACAAGCGCTTGGGCAACTGAAGCTGAATGTAGCGATTGGACTTCTGCATGTAACGGCATGTTGATGGCAACAGTACCAAACGGATCTTACTTTGTACAAATTCAAACTTATGCAGATTGGAGTACTCCACTTTGCGATATTTTTGAGGAAGTAACTGTTAGTGGTGGAACTGGTGGATGTAACAACGTTACAAACGGAGGAACTATCTCAGGAGACGAAACAGGTTGTGGATCATACAACCCAGGAATGATTACAAGTTCAGCTGCACCAAGTGGTGGTAGTGGAGCGATTGAATACTTATGGTTGTCTTCAACAACAGGATGTCCAAGATACTTAAATCAAGCAATTGATGGTGCAAACGGCGCAACTTACAATCCAGGTACTATTTCTCAAACAACTTACTATGTAAGATGCTCAAGAAGAGCTGGATGTGATGTTTGGACAGCAGGCGAAAGCAACTGTGTTGTAAAAACAGTAGATAATAATTGTAATGCTGGAGAATGTGCTAATAGAAATGCAACAGATACTCGTATCTCATGTGGTACTGGTGCAAACTTTGGATTTTACGCACAAAACCTTGTACTTAATGTAAGTGAAGGAGCTAACTATTCTATTAGTAATGGTTCATTTGTTGAGTTCAATGATGGAACAGCAAGATTCACAGCTCGTGCAACAAGTAATTTAGATTCTTGGGTACGTTGGGATATTGATGTAACTTTCTCAGGAAGAACTTCTACGGCTCCTACAGGAAGTCCAAAAACAGGTACTTGTAATTTCACACCTGGAAACGATTATTACTACTATACTGCTACTCAAGGTACTTTGACAGGAAGAGATAAAGTTGCTGGTGCTAAACTTAATGTAACACGTAGAGGTGAAGCATTCCAAGTAGGTACTGGAGCAAACATCCATGAGCAAGGTGTATTTGGAGCAAGTGGTTGGTTAGCTTACACTGTTACGAGCCAGCCAAACAACACTACATATACTTTGAGAAATGGTGTTAATATGGACATCAACATTCGTTTGGACGGAAGTCCAACTGCATGTAATACTGGTGGCGGTGGTCCAACATTTGACTGTCCAGCATTGGGTGCAAATGTAGGAGATGCTTGTAATGATGGAGATGCTAATACAGAAAATGACCAAGTACAAGCAGATTGTTCATGCGCAGGAACACCTACAAATGTAGGTGGAGGAGCTTGTAACCTTGCCATAACATCAGGTGCAGACTTTATCCAAGTAAGTGGAGTAGTTGGTGCTTATCCTACTGTTGGTATTTCTGATGATTTTGGAAATGTAGTTTACCAATGTCACGTATTTAATGGTGGATGTCCAACAACCGTAAGAGTTGATGGATTGGCTCCAGGTACATATTGGGTAAATGCTCGTGTAGTTGACACCGATTGGGTTACAGTGCTTTGTGAAGCTGCTGAGGATCCAGTTGTTGGAGGAGGAGCAAAAATGAGTAATGGAAATAACAACTTCCAAGTAGAAGGACATAATGTTGAAACTACAAATGAAGTTGTTGATTTCACATTGTATCCTAATCCAGCTAATGAAACTATGAATGTATCATTGGTAGGTTACGAAGGAAAAGACGTTACAATTCAAATGATTGATTTCTCTGGTAAGCCAGTTAAGTCAGTTTCAATTGATAGTGTTAATGATACGAAAGTCGCAATTCCAATCGAAAGCGTTTCAAACGGTATTTATACCGTTAGAATTCTTTCAAACGGCATCAAGCCAGTTGGTAAAAAAATGATTGTGAACAAACGATTCTAAGCAATTAGAGTTATTTGAAATGTTTGGGCTTCCAATCCTTTATGGGTTGGAAGCCCTTTTTATTTTAAGAAATTAAATCTTTGTCTAAAAAGACTTTTGGTGATAATTTTACAAAAAACAACAATTATAATTTAGTGATAATTTTAGTTTCAATTTGATGACCACTTTTATCCAAAAACTTAATCAAATAACTTCCTTGTACTAAAGTTGTTAAGTTGATTTGCTGCTGCATATTCATTTTGATATCCATCAGGTATTGGCCCGAAACACTATAAACTTCTATTGAGTCAATATCATGATTTTTGTTTTTAATATTGAAAACGCCTTGACTCGGATTTGGATAAACCTTGAATTTTGAAGGCGAAATATTGATTGTAGAAGTCGAAGAACCTAACCCATCAAATATAAAGAACGAAGAGACCGTATTCGTCGGATTATTGATTTCCTTTATTATCATTTCAATAAAAGCGTAATTATTATAATCTATATTAATTTCGTCTTCTAAAGAGACACTTAATTAAGATTCTGTATTTCCATTAACCACCACATCGGCTGAATCTATAGGCGCAAACCAACAGGCATTGTCATCACAAACTGAAAACTGCCATCGCGGGGAAGTAACTTCAATTTCTTTCTTTATCCATCGAAATTCTTTTCGATTAGAAGATTCATTAGTAAAAAAATTGTATAAATCTGAACTGGAATCTCCATTGCCGTCCATGTCTGGACCTTTTATGAGCATGTACAATGAGTCCGAAGGAAAGGAAATTTGTGCAGTTAGATTTATAGAAACTGAAAAGAAGAAGACAAATAGAAAATTGATTTTTTTCATGTTATTTTTTTAATCCTTTGTTGACTATTACCCTTAACCACGAAAGAGCCTAAATAATGGTTGGGTGAAATTCGTAATATTTTTAAAAAGTATAATGCTTAACTGACCAAACTCATTAAAAATAGTTTACATCGCGTACCCATTTAGTGAATTTGCTTATAACAAATAGGTATTTAAAAGTCGAATTAACAGCATCTGTGTTAAAAACAGTTAAATTTACAAATAGCTTCTTACTCACCTTTCTTAAAAAATGAACTCACCTCTGAATGAAGCACTTATCAAAATTTAGAGACATTGATATTAAATAAATTCACCATAAAACAAATTGGTATTTTGATATATAAGTCTTTAATCCTTTGAAATTAGGTTATCTTTATGTCGAAATACGGACATTTTATTTTAAACTTATTTCAAGTCAGACCTACCTTGTTTTCTATTAATAATAAATTTTAGTCTCCTCACACACACATTTTCGCTGGATGAATTAGAACAGATTTAGATCTGTTTTAAGCCTTTTTATTCACTTCTATGATCCCCATCGGAAGGCGAAAAAGCTTTGACATTTTTTTACCAAAACTTTAATATTTATGATTTTAATTAGACACAATTCTTTAAAGAATTGTCTTTGGCTATTGTTGAGTTTATTTATCACAAACTCACAATTGTTAACGGCACAAAACGATTGTGACCCCGATTGTACACCAAATCAGTACAGTATATCTACAGGGTCAAACCACCTCGGATCCCCAATGGCATTTGGGTTCAATCCAGGAAAAGTTTACATGGAATTCACAAACGGTACAGGTACTGTAACTGAATTCTGCGATGGAACTGCCATTGTGAGCGGTGATGTCGTTGTTACGAATAACCCTTTAGCAGGATGTGCTGACGGGATTTACCATGTACAATGGAATTTAGAACACGGAGCTACCTATGCAGAATGGACTGCGCAAGGTAGAGACTACAAAAGTAGAAACTGTACAGACTTCGAAGACTTTACTTATTACGAATTAGCAAGTGCTACTTTGAAAGGTATCTCTGGCTGTAACAGTAATATTTCAGTGAGTTTTGCACACCGACCTGCTGACATTAGTTTCGGTTTCCAAATTGGAAATGGAGCTCATAATAATGGACTCAACTGTGAATTCTCATTAGGAGGATGGTACACTTGGACAGCAGACAATGCAGCAACTGAAGCATTTATGGGTGCAGCAACTGGCCCTGGTGATTGGCATGCTAACTTAGGTCAACCAACAACAAATGAAGCAGCTTGTAATGACGGGAATCCAAATACAAAAGATGATACTTATGATTCTGATTGTGTTTGCTCAGGTAAACCAATCAATTCTATGTGTACAGCTGCCTATGCAGTTAATGATAGAACCGTAACGATTTCAAATCTAAATGGAGCAATCAAAGCGGTCAAAATCTATGACATGAGTTGGAATGTTCTTTTTTCATGTGATGATTGGGGTGGTAATGTTTGTGGTACAAGTGAATCATTTGAAGTTCCTTCATGTGGTGATTATCAAATACAAATTCAGACACATGCAGATTGGAGTACACCACTTTGTGATATCTACGAAGTCTTTACAGTTGATTCTGGATGTGGCGGGGGAGTACCTGTTTGCAAATATTATAAAATAACGAACTCTACTTTAGGTTGTAGTTCACTTGCCGGCAGTGAAGGCGTTTTTCTTCAAAAAGATTGTGGAGGTGGAGCTTCCAATTTCTGGACAGCAGGAGATAACCTACAATTAAAAGAAAACGGAGATGGAACTGCTCAAATTACCGGAACTATCCATAATGGAAATGAAACTGGAGTGGTTAATATCAATTTAAGTGGTTTTGCTCAAACAGGGCAACACTGGTCATTGGCATGTTATGATGACAATGTGGTTCCTCAATATTATTACACCAGTTTTAGCGGTTCTGTATTTATTGATGATCAAGGTTTTACCATCGAACCAAAAACAGGCGGTGCTGATTTCGTTTTCGGAAACGGAGCAAATTCAGAGCCAAATGGGGCTTTCAGTTTTGGAGCATGGGCTGCTGGAACTTGGGCTTCTTGTTTAGAAGTTTTTGGTAGCCTTCAACCATTGTCTCATGGAGATGCTTGTGATGATGGAAACGATACAACAATCAACGATGTAATCGGAGCAGACAACTGTACTTGTGCAGGTGTGCCAGATGTGCCACCAACAGATTGTGATGCAACAATTGCTGTCAATGGGAAAACCATTACGGTAAACGGTTTGACTGGAGCAATCAAAGCAGTTAAGATTTTGGATATGTCTTGGAATACACTTTACTCTTGTGATGATTGGGGTGGAACGACTTGCGGAAATTCTGTTTCATACACAGTTGATGCATGTGGAGATTATCAAGTTCAAATTCAAACTTATGCAGATTGGAGTACACCGATTTGTAATGAATTAGAAACAATTACAGTAAACTCAGATTGTGGTGGTGGACCAACGGATTGTGATCCTGGTTGTTCTCCAACTCAATATCAAATTACAGGTGGAGAGACTCGTACGGGTATCCCACTTGCTTTCGGATTGAACACGATATCAGTTTATTTCGAATATACAAATGGAACTGGTACGATAACTGAGTTTTGTGATGGAACTGCGGTAATTAGCGGAGATGTAATCGTAACAAATAATCCAATCGCTGGATGTGAATCTGGTGTTTACCATATTGAATGGCAATTGGAAGATGCAGCAACTTATGCTCAGTGGACTGCACTTGGAAGAGATTATAAAAGCACTAACTGTACAGAGTTCGAAGACTTTACTTATTATGTATTAAAGTCAGCAAGACTTTATGGAATTTCTGAATGTAATAGAGACTTTGGATTAACTTTCCAACATAGACCAGCAGATATTAGCTATGGTTTCCAAATCGGAAATGGAGCACATAACACTGGGAATGACTGTGATTTCTCACTTGGTGGTTGGTTCTCTTGGACTGCAGAAAATCAGGCGACTGAAGACGCTTTGGGTCAGGCAACTGGTTCAGGTGATTGGCATGCATGGTTGACTCCAGGTACTGCAAACGAAAATGCATGTGACGACGGTAGAGACAATACTTACGATGACACTTACGATGCAAATTGTAATTGTATAGGAAAACCATTACCTCAACCTCCTGGGCAAACTTATGACTGTCCAGCATTATCTGCGAATATCGGAGATGCATGTGATGATGGAAATGCCAACACAAACAATGATGTTGTAAATAACAGTTGCAATTGTGCTGGAACGCCGATTGGTAGCGGAACATGTGATGCATCTTATCGAATAGAGGGTAATAAAATTATCATTGAAGGTTTAGATGCAGCTATCAATTCTGCTAAAATCTTAAACAATCAGTGGGGAACCGAAGCGGAATGTAGCGATTGGGCAACGGCCTGTAATGGAATGTTGATGGCTACAGTGCCAAATGGTACTTACTTTGTTCAGATTCAAACCTATGCAGATTGGAGTACGCCGCTTTGTGATATTTTTGAAGAAGTAACAGTTAACGGTGGTGGAACTGGTGGTTGCGATAATGTAACCTCTGGAGGAACAATCGCAGGTGATGAAACTGGATGTGGTTCTTACAACCCCGGTCCAGTAACAAGTGCAGCATTGCCAAGTGGCGGTTCAGGAGCAATCGAGTATTTATGGTTGTCATCTACAACTGGATGTCCGAGATACTTAACACAAGCAATCGATGGAGCAAATCAGTCAACTTATGATCCAGGTACGATTACTCAAACTACCTATTATGTAAGATGCTCAAGAAGAGCAGGATGTGATGTTTGGACAGCTGGAGAAAGTAACTGTGTTGTAAAAACAGTTGATAACGATCCTAATTGTAATGGTGGCGGTGGCGCTTGTACGATTGATATTTCAGTAAGTGGAAATTCAATTACCGTAACTGGAGCTGTTGGACCATTCCCGAATGTTGGTATTTTCGATGATTTTGGAAATACAATCTATGAATGTCATGCATTCAATGGAGGATGTCCTGCTACTGTAACGGTTAATGACTTGGCTCCTGGTGTTTACTGGGTAAGCGGTAGAGTTATTGACAGTGATTGGGTGACTGTTCTTTGTGAAGCATTTGAAGAT
>CALHBQ010000424.1 GCA_937930815.1 uncultured Saprospiraceae bacterium
GAAGGTAGCCCGCTGATTGATATGGGTATCGAAACTGGTGCTCCGCTTACAGATTTGGAAGGAAATTCAAGAATGAATCAAGTTGATATTGGTGCATTTGAATTTACACAAACAGTCGGAACAGCAAACGTGCAGCAAGACGATGGCGCTGTATTACTCACACCAAATCCAGCAAATTACAAGACAACAATTGCTATTGAAAATGACTGGACAGGCGAGATAAGAATGGAAGTATTTGATTTGAGTGGAAAATTAATTTCAATAGAAAAATTGATAAAGACGCATCAAGAACAAAATTTCATTCTTAATACAAATCACTTAAAATCAGGCAGTTACGTTTTGGTTCTAAAGAATAATCAACGCGCCATTTCTAAAAAGTTAATCAAAATCTAATTTTTTTTTTGAAAGTTATTAATTGGAAAGTTCGATATTCTCAGTGCGAATCGTTCAAATTTTAACATTCAACTTTCGAAAAAATCTACGGGTTGCGAACTTATCTTTGTAACCCGTATTTTTTATCAATAAAATACAATTTATAATTTTCAACATGTGACATATAGACCAAAATAGGTAGATTGATAGCCTTTTAAATCAGACAATAATTATCTTCGTAAGACTAAATAATTAAAACATTTGTAATGAAAAAAACTATACTCCTCGCCTTTTTATTTGTCTCGTGCGGCTTAGTGCAAGCACAATTGTATGTCAATCATTCCGCAACAGGCGCAAACGATGGAACCAATTGGGACAATGCTTATACTGATTTACAATCAGCTTTAGATGATGCCTCCGACAATACCATTTGGATTGCTGCTGGAACTTACATACCAGGAGCGGGGTCATTAGATTCCTTTTCTACGTTTAATGTAAATCGACCAGTCAATATTTTTGGTGGATTTGCTGGAACCGAAACCAGCCAAGATGATAGAGTAATAGATGCCAATCCAACTATCATTAGTGGTGATTTAGGTGGAGATGATGTTTTTGGGAATAATCTAATGAATCGTGAGGATAACGCGATTCATGTAATGTTAATTGATAGCAGCGCAGAAATGGTCCTCATGGATGCATTGACGATTACTGGAGGAACAAATCTTGCTTTCAATGATTCAATTGACATTCCGCTTTTCTTGAGGAGAGGTGCTGGCATCTATTCTGAAGCCAGAGTCTCTGTTTCTCGTTGTGATTTTACTGGAAATTACGGTGGTTCAGGAGTGGGTTTAGTCTTATTGGAAGGAATGACTTCTAATTCGATAGTTCAAAATTGTAGATTTTATAAAAATACTGCTTTGGATCAGGCTACATTTTACATGCTTAGAACCCAAAATATAGAAGTTAAAGATTGTGAATTCTTTGACAACGCTGTAAATAGAGGAGCCTTGTATCCAAGCCGAAGTAACGGCATCACTGTTACCAACTGCGAATTCAAGGACAATATTAATGGCACTGGTTTTGGAGGAGGAATGTTCAATTGGCATACCAGAAATCTGACAATTGAAGGGTGTACTTTTACTAATAATTTTGCTACGAACGCAGCGGGCATCTACGGAGATTACAGAGATCTGCCTTTAGCAGAGCAAGACGCAGACAATATGCTTATAAAAGATTGCACCTTTGAAGGCAACTTAGCTACGAGTTCTGAACCAGGTAATGGAGGAGGTGCAGTTCGTACCTTTACAGGAAGTTTTCATTTATTGAATTGTACTTTCACTAACAATACAAGTTCCAATACTGGAGGTGCTATATATTCTAATGGTGGAGCAAAAAGGATCATCATTACAGATTGTAGCTTAGAAAGAAATGTCGCTGGTGGCGGCTGGGGCGGTGGTCTCACTATTTATGGTGATTCAACTTTTGCCATTATAAAAGGAGCTTCTTTTAAAAGTAATGAAGCTGCAACAAGTGGTGGTGGAGCAGTAGCGGGTTTCGGAGCAAATGTAACTTACGAAGATTGTATTTTTGATACTAACGTTGCACGTTTTGGAGGGGGATCATATTCGCAAAATGATTATACCTCTCTTACCTTTAAAAATACAACATTCTTTAGCAATACAGCAGAAACTACTGGAGCAGGTATGCTTTGCGGTGGCGGCCAAGATATTACGATTGAAAACTGTAGTTTTGAAGGTAATCAATCTTCTGGTATTGCTGGCGGATTATTTATGGGTGAAGATTCTTTAGATTTATCTACCTTGAACCTTACAAATACTATTTTCAATTTCAATTTAGCAGCAACTCAAGGAGGAGGCTTAAATATTGGTAATGCTAACTCCAATATTTCCAATTGTGTTTTTGTAAACAATATCGCTAATGAAGTTGGAACTGGCGGAGCTATTTCAATGAATGCCTCTGGACCAAATGAATTAACTGTAAAAATGACGAATAATACCATTGCAGATAATATTGGGGAATTGGCGGGTGGAATTGCTACTTGGACTTCTGATTCGACAAAAGCAACTCTTTTCCTTCAAAATAATGCATTTACCAATGGTACAACCAATAATTATGCAGTAGAGGGTGGCAACACATTAGTTGTTTCTTTGGGTGGAAATTTCTCCAATAACAGTTCAACAGATAATATCTTTGATATGTCACTAGATTTAAATGATTCAAAAGAATCTCCGTCATATGTTGATGCAGATAATTTTGATTATCATATATTGGAAGGCAGTCCATTCATTGAGGCAGGGGTCTCAGCAGGTGCGCCTCCAACTGATTTGGATGGAAATGCTCGAACAGGCCAAACTGATATAGGAGCTTATGAGTTCCAAGGAAACGTTTCAACAAAAGATATAATCGAAGATGATAAAAATCTAAAACTGACACCAAACCCAGTTGTTTTTCAAACTATGTTGACAGTCGATAATGATTGGAAAGGTGAATTTGATTTGGACATCATCAATATTAATGGGCAGTTAATAGAAAGTAAATCCTTTTCAAAAAATTCTGAAACGCAAGACTTTGCGCTCAGAGTCAATCATTTGCCCACAGGTTCTTATTATTTAATTTTGAAAAATGGAGTTCAAACCATTTCAAAACGAATGATTAAACTTTAGCGAAAGGATTTCGTTTAATAGTATTAAAACAGGCACTCAATTAGTTTTGAGTACCTGTTTTTTTATTAGGAATTCGAAATGAATTCATTTAGTATTCCTCAAAAATTACCTTCCCTCTTCAACTCAAATTATTACAGAAACAAATACCATGAAAAAAAATTCCTTAGTTCTCCTTTTTGGATTGATCAGTTTTGCTCTTTTTTCCCAACCACCCGGACGTGGCAGAGGAGGTGAAGGGCGCATGAAATTAGCGCCGAACAAAGGAGCAATTGCCGGCAAAATATTGGACGAAAGCACTGGATTGGGCATTGGCTTTGCCAGTATTGCCGTTTTCAAAACAGGTACAGAGGAAATGGTTGCTGGAGAAAACAGCAAAGAAAATGGCCGTTTTTTCTTAAAAGATTTGAATTATGGAATCTATGATTTGAAAATCAATTTCTTAGGATACAAACCATTTTTAAAGGAAAAAATTGAACTCAATGCTGACAACCGATTTGGACGGGTTGGGCAAATCTATCTACAAGAAGACGCTCAACAACTTGATGAGGTTGAGGTCACAGCCAAAAGAGAAATGGTCCAATTTGGATTAGATAAAAGGGTTTTCAATGTAGATAAAGATTTGGGAGCTGTCAGCGGAGATGCAACTGAAATCCTAAAAAACTTACCTTCTGTAGAAGTTGATATTGATGGCAATGTCAGTTTACGCGGTAATTCGAATGTGAAAATATTTGTCAATGGTCGCCCTTCTGCTTTGACAGGTTTGGGTAGGACTGCCATTTTGCAACAAATACCTGCCAACATTATCAAACGAATCGAAGTGATGACCAATCCCTCGGCGAAATATTCTCCAGAAGGACAAACGGGTATCATCAATATCATTACAAAAAAACAAAATAAGCAAGGTTTCAATCTAAACGCAACGGCATCCTACGATTCCTACCGAAGCAAACAAGCCGCTTTAAATTTGAATTACAGAATTGGCAAATTCAATCTATTTTCAAATTACAGTTATAGAAATGGGAGGCGCTTGCGCAGAGGTTTTATTGATACCGATAACTTTTTACCGACTATTGATTTTGAAGAGATCAACTTTGATGCTGATGGATTCAGAACCTCGCACACCTTCACTGGCGGATTTGAATATTATTTTAACGCGCGTTCGGTTTTGTCTTTGAGCAGCACATATAGTCCGAGAGAAAGCTATACGAACGGAATCAATACTTACAATTTTTTTGATAGTGAGAAGGTGCTGACTGAGCGTTCAGAAAGAGAAGATAAGGATACAGAAGAAGAGGAAAATTTTGACTACTCCGCTACTTACAACAAAACCTTCAATAATGAAGACCAAACCTTAACTTTAATGGCTTCATTTGCGCAATCAGAAGAATTGGAGCTTGAACAGTTTGAGGAAGATTTTTTTGATGCTAATGGCAATTTGACACCTCAACAGTTGCGACAAAATACACCAGTTTTTGATGAAGATTCAAAGTGGTTGCTCCAAGGCGATTACACTCAAAAATTGAAAAGTAATTTAAAATTTGAAACAGGTTACCGAGTTACGATTGCTGATAGGAGTAGCGATTATGAGCGAAATGATTTCGATTTTAGTAAAAATGAATTTATAAAAAATGACACTTTTACCAACATTTTCAAATATGATGAAGACGTTTATGCCGTTTACGGTTTGGTCTCTGGCAACGAAGGAAAAATTGAATATTCCTTTGGACTGCGTGCAGAACAAGCATTTACAGCCAGCAACTTGGAAGACCAGCGATTTACTATAATTGAAAAATTTCCTATTGAAAATAACTATTTCAAACTATATCCAACTGCTGCGATCGCCTATCCACTTTCTGAAAATGGCAAAGTTCAATTGAATTATAGCCGTCGAGTAAATCGACCAAGAGGCCGACAATTGAACCCAGCAATTGATATCAGTAATCCAACCAATTGGCGTGTAGGAAATCCATTTTTAAAACCAGAATTTATCAACTCTTACGAAATTGGTTATTTGAAAAGTTTTGAAAAAGGAACCTTCAATACCAATTTTTTCTTTCGGGATGTAAATGATGCCTTTGGACGTTTTCTTGACTTGACTTCTGTGCCAAACGTCAATATCAGTACGACAGATAATTTTGAATCAAGGCAAGATTATGGAGTTGAATTGATTGGAAGTTTCCGTCAAAAAAAATGGTTGAGTATGAATGGTAGTTTAAGTGGTTATTGGCAAACCGTTGATGCAGGTGAAGTATTGGATGGAGCAACTTCTTCGGGTTTCCAGTGGAGCGGTAGAGTTGTTTCTAATTTTACAGTTTGGAAAGACATGAGTATCCAATGGATGGTTTTCTATCGTTCGAAAGCAGCTACTCCACAGGGCACTCGCTACCCTTTTGTATGGACTGACCTCGCCTTGAGAAAACCTATTTTGAAAAAACGTGGTTCAATAACGGTCAAGTTATCTGACCCATTTAATAGTAGAAAATTTAGATTCGATTTAGAAACTCCAAGTACTTTGATGAGGCGTCAATTTCAGCGACCTGGCCAGGCCGTTAGTTTAGCATTTAGCTATCAATTTGGAGAGCAAGACAGAAAGAAAAGAAGACGTGGAAGTAGAGGTGGATTTGAAGGAGGAGGTGAAGAGTTTTAAAATGTCTTAAAAAAATTGCCAATTCGTTCTAATCGAAATTTCACTTTGCTTTAGACCCTAATCAAAAATTGGTTATAAATCAACAAGTTCCTATTTGCTAATTCCTTAAACCTGTTTTAGACAAAAACAAGAAGCCCGAACTTCTGCGTCAGCAAAAGTCCGGGCTTTATATTTTAAGTTCGAAAACTTATTTACTTTATAGTAATATCACCTTTAAAGATTTCAACTAAACCATCGAAGAATTCAACTTCTACCATATAAACATATACGCCAGAATTTAAAGGTTTTCCCCTGAAGGTTCCATCCCAACCGTTTGTAGCATCAAGTGAAGCGTCAGTAGTAACTGGGAAATTGAAATTTTCAAACATTGCTTCTCCCCATCTATTGAAGATTAAAAATGATTTAACTTCTCTAACAACATCAGGGTTTCCATAGACATTAAAGAAATCATTGTTACCATCTTTATTACCTGGAGAGAAACCTGAAGGGATATAAATTGGATGATCTTTAATACCAACAATATTGATATTATCCTCATCTGCACATCCAGGGCCAGATTCAACTCTTACAGTATAAACTGTTTGACCAGCAGGAGTTACCCAAAGGCTAATACAGTTGTCAAGTTGACCAGGTTCACAAATTGGGAATTGATCCGCAGGTGACCATGTAATAGCTGTCAAATCAGCTGGGTCGTAATTTGTATTTGCAGTCAACTCTATACTATCACCAAATGGAACTGGGTTTTCACCGCCAGAAATTAAGATTTCAACAAATAATTCCTCTGGTTCTGAAATCGTAATCGTTTCTGTTACTTCACAACCGTTGGCATCTCTACCGACAATTGTGTAGGTACCCTCTCCAAGATTTGAGAAGAATGTATTTGTTGTCGAGAAAGGACTTCCATTAAATGAATATTCAAATGGAGGAATACCAGGCTCTAATCCTTCGATAGTGATAATTCCATCATTTCTACCAAAACAAGAAATATTTTCTAATTCAAATGCTAATGCTGGGTCAGAGAAAGAAGCATCTACAAACAAATCATCTGAATCGATACAACCATTTGCATCTGTAATTTCATAAGTATAGGTTCCTCCGTCAGAAACATTAAGGTTAGAAGAAGTTCCAACAACAGTTCCATCCATATTCGTCCAACTATAAGTTGCACCAGTCATTTCGTTTCCGCTAAGGTCAACAGATAAATCATTACATGATAAAATCATATCTGCTCCGGCATCTACAGTTGGCAAGTCATTTACAACAATCTGCTCAGTCCAATCAAAATCACATCCTTGCTCTGAATAAGTGAACTCAAGTGTGTGTGTCCCAACACCTGCATCACTTGGACAGAATTCTCCATTTGTTACACCTGGGCCAGTTACTTCTAAAGTTCCTGAACCATCGTCACCCATAGTGGATGCTACGATAGGGAAACATCCTTGCACATCTACACAGTAAGGTCCCATTGGAGTATAGCTAAGCATTACTGGTGGGCATCCTAATGCGGCACAAGTAAATGACTGAGCAATAGCTGGACACGCTGAATTAGAAATTGGTGTAATAAGAATTTCAACCATATTCTGCATGCTTCCAACTGGTACACCATCGAAAGTAAATGAAGTTCCAGTTTGTCTCGGTTGAACCTGAGAACCAGTACCAACTGGGTAGAAAATTCGAATATCGTATTCAGTTACGTTAGGATCTGAATCCCAAGTAAAGGTAACACTCGAAGTTGTTGAACCACCACAAGTAATATTCAATGGAAGTAATTCAGGATCAACTTGTACACCTTGTGTAACTGGTCCATCCGTACATCCATCATTATCAATACTAAGTGAAACAGTATAATCACCTTCAGAAGCCCATTCAACTGAGCCTGGCTCTCTCAAATCTGATGAAGCAGCAGAGCCACCATCAAAGTCCCAAGTAAATACTGCATCAGGGTGAGCAGTACTATTATTGGTTAGAGTCGATGCATCTGCAATACAAATAACATCATCCAAAGTAAAGTCTGCGATTGGAGTTTCTATCATTGTAATGCTGGTGTTACCATTATAATTACAACCATCGAATGAAAATTCGAATTGGATTGGGTAATTACCTTGAGCATCTACAGTAAACTCACCAGTTGGTGATACGTGAGGTCCACCACTAAAAATTCGTGTTCCTGCTCCACCACTTGGGTCAGGTGTCAAAATCTCTTGAAGTTGAATCGTTGTAGAACCAGTTGCATTCAAACAATTATCAAGAATTGGTGCAAACGTAATATCTACAGGGTCACATTGTTTCGCTAAACAAGTAATTGAGGTACTAACTGGAGGACATTCTGAATTTGCATCAGAAAGTTCAAGTACAATTTCGATTTCATCACCAGGAGTTAAACCATCAAAGAACACTGAGCTTCCTGTTTGCGAAGTAATCGTAAAGCCTGGTGTTAATACATTAACTGTATAATCAGTTACTCCAGGAACATTATCATCCCAAATGAATTCAATCATTTGGTTTCCAGTATTTACAGGGTTACAGCTTAAATTAGCTGCAAGCGCATTCAAAGTCGTATCAATTCTTACATTGGCACTTGACTGACCCAACACACAATTGTCTGGTGTAGTCACATCCAACGTAATCAAATCTGTAAAACCACCTTCATTCCATGAAAGTACATGAGGGCCCATAACATCTGTTCCTCCTGGATTAGCATTTGACCTTCCGAAGTCCCAAGTATAGGTCGCTGCTGGATCTGAGTAAGTTCCAGTATTAACTTCGAGATCAAGTGATTCCGTTTCACAAACCATTTCGTCTAAGAAAAATCCAAATACTGGAATATCTCTTATTGGAATTGAACTCGTAAAGGTTTGGAAACAATTTTGACCAACTGGATATTCGATTTCTAAAACGATAGGAACATCTCCTTCTCCAAATTCTAAAATAGATTGAAGTGGTGTGAAAGCACCTCCTAATGACACATAATTAGTGTTAGGATCTCCTGTACTCCAGGTCATTCTTACACTGTCATTGATAACATTACCTGTACCAAGATTTGTAATCTGGAAACCACCTATGGTATCTAAGTTGAATCTCGGTGTACCAGGATAAACACAAATTGGATTATAAACTGGCCAATTAACAATAATATCAGGACATGACTGAGCGATACAATCTCCTGTCATCGTAATTGGTCCACAAGAAGTTAATCCCTCAACCAATACCTCAATTTCTACCTCATCGTTTGGTACCAAACCAGTGACATTGTATGTGTTTTGAGTTGGTGAATCGCCCACTGCTCCAGCAGGAGCACTAAGAACATTTATAGTATAATCAAGTGCATTTGGAATAAAGTCCCAAGTAAAATAAATTCCTGACTGATCAGATGTACAAGTTATGACTGATGGAACTAATGGTTCATCAACATCCACTGTAAGTACAGTCTCGTCAGAAACACAATTATTTTCAGTTACATTTAATGTAATGGTTTTTGTTCCTCCATTATCCCAAGTAAGCGCATGTGGGCCTGCTGTTGTTGCATTTCCACCCATTGCACCATCAAACGTCCAATTGAATGTTGCGTTTGAAACATCTGCACTACCAGTGTAAGTAATATTCGAAACTTCACCTTCACAAACTGGACCTTCCACTGTAAATGGTGAATTTGGTTTATCATAAATAGTAACAATCATTGTTTCTGTCCATTCACAGATGCCTTCTGTTTGTGTTACTCTTAGAGTCAAATCTCCTGCATTTACAGCAGCTGCATTTGGATCGAACATATTGCTCGAAACTCCAGGGCCACTCCATTCGAAAGTACCCCCTGCAGCAGTTGAAGTTGCCATCAACGCAACTGGAGTTCCAGTTCCGTCATCACAGAAAGGACCTATAGCCGTTGGCGTTATCGTTTCTGGTGGACAATTCGAAGCAGTACAAGTAAATGTTGCACTACTATTAGGACAAGAATTTCCACTAATCGCAATTATTTCAATAATAACATCCGCTCCTTGAGCAACTCCATTCACCAAAACAGTTCTTGCTGTTAAATCAACGATTTCTCCACCAGGGCCATTAACTTGGTAAGTTGTTGCACCTGGAACTGCATCCCATGTGAAAGATACAGAAGTGGTCGTAGAAGTACCACAGCTAATGACTGGAGCTGCTAATTCTGGGTCAACCACAACTGGCTGTGTACTCATTGGAGAAGAACATCCATTTTCGGTAATTCCAAGGGTAACAGTTTGATTTCCTGCTCCCCAGCTTATTTCGTAAGGGCCAGCACCTGTACCACTTACAACAGAACTACCTGTACCGAAATCCCAAGTATAACCGGCAGCAGCAGAAGCTGAACCCGTATAAGTAACAGTCGAAGTTTCAGTCTCACAAATTGGACTTGAAACAGTGAATGCTGGATCTGGCACATCATTTACATCAATATTAATTGAACCTGTATAGGTACAAGTTCCTTCCATATATTGTACTGAAACGGTATTTGTTCCTACACTTGCTGCATTTGGATCAAAAGAACCATTTGCAGAAGTTCCAGGACCACTCCAAACATAGCTTCCTCCGCCAAGACCACCCATTTGAGCAGCAGTTAACTGAATTGCAGTAGTAGAGGCATCTCTACAGATAGCTGCAACTGTAGGTATATCAATCGTAACTGTTGGACAATCTTGTGCTGTACACATATCTGTTACCATCGTTGATGGGCAAGCAGAAGTACTATTTGCTACCACTGTGATAGTTACATCATCTCCAGGGTTCAATCCAGTAACAGGGAATGACGTACCTGCTTGAGTAACAGGAGTTCCTCCATTAATAGTCACCGTATAATCTGATGCTCCAGGAATTGCTCCCCAACTAAATGTTACACTTGTTTGAGTTGGGACACAACTAATAACAGGCGTTGCTAATTCAGCATCAACCTGTACTGTTTGAGTTCCCTGAGGAGACTCACATCCATTCTCTTCAACATTTAAGGTAATCGTCTTAACACCAGGTGAAGTCCAATTTATGGTATGAGGGCCAGGGCCAGTAACTGAGGCTGGCTCACCACCATTAAAATTCCAAGTAAAGGTTCCAAAAGGAGACGCAGTACCAGTATATTGAATAGTTGAACTTCCATCAATACATATAGGACCTGTCACTGTAAAATCAGCAGTTGGAATAGGATTTATGGTAACAGGTAAAGTCGCAACCATTGATTCTCCACATTCGCCTATTGCTTGTACAGTGATTGGGCCACCAGTTCCTGAAGCAAAGGTAACCATGATAGAGGTACCTGAACCAGTCATTGTAGCACCATTTGGAACCGTCCATACATAGCTCGTTGCACCAGCAACAGGACTAATATTATAGGTATATGTTTGGCCCAAACAAGTATTTGTTACTGCTGGTTGCACAAAAGCAGGATCATTTAGTACTTGAACCTGCTGTTCAACCTCTACAGAATCTCTATCAATACATGTTATTGTTCCATCTGCATTTGTTTCAGTAACTTCTAATATATATGTCCCAGGACTAGACGCCGCTGAAACATTAGTATTCGTCGTAGAGGCAAATGTGCCTCCATTTATTGCAATCCAATTATAAGTAATTGCTGCTCCACTAGAGGATGTAGAACCATCTAAAGCAACAGTTGCACCAGCCAAACAAGGCAAGTCATCTGGATCAGCCACACTGGCTACTGGATTTAACTTACGAAGAATCAAGTTCACCGTACTATCACAACCATTTTTTTGACGGAATCTTGGGTCTGTCAAAACGATTGTAGTGTTACCAATTTGATCATAACAATCAAGACCTATCATCACACAATCACCTTCACAGATTGTTGTATCAACAATTCCAGGAATCTGAACCTTCGGAATTAAACTAAAAGTAATGACACTATCACAACCCAAAGCTGTAACAACAACAATCTCATGTCCTCCAAAATCGTCAAATACATATCTTTTTGATTTTACAGTTGTATCCCACGGCATATCGCTTTGACATACAAAAGTTGGAGGCCAAATAGATGGGGGAATAGGAATTGCCACAACAGGCAAAATTCCAGGAATACCATTGAAACAGAAGTTTGAAGGTAAAACGGTTACCGCTCCACCACCTGCAGATTCTACAACTCCACAAACGAATAAATCCATTGGACCACCTCCGCTTGTAATTCTAATATTAGCAGGAACTGTCCATTCAAATGAGTTTGCATTATTTACAGGATCTATTTCGAAACAAACTTCTGCACCAGGGCAGAGGGTCGTATCTGGATCCATCATAACAGGACCAGGAGGATCAGGTAATGCACCTGTATCTGCTCCAGAAACAATGATTGTAAAATCACAAGCATCTCCGTTAAATCCATCAATTTGGAAGGTGTAAAGTCCACCCGGTGTCAATCCAGTCGCACCAACGGTTGCAGTTGGAGAACCACCTACAGAGAAACAATCAATCTCGTTTCCAGCAGCGTCCCAAAGAATTAATTGTAATCCTTCTCCTGTGTTACAATTTGAAGTAAGTACCGTAGCATCAATAACACCATTCGCATCTGCAATAACAGATACATAAGCACTATTGTGAGGAACACCACAACTAAATGAGCCAGTTGCACCATAGGAACTATTATTCCCACTATAAACACCAGCCAAACTACAAATAATACATGCGTTTGCTTGGGAACTTCCAGCTTCAGCACAGCCTGCAGGGGAACCTGGTGAGACACAACAAGGGACTCCTACCTGACTTTTTAGTTGAGTAAAGATGAAACAGCTTAATAAACAAATCAGAGGTAATACTTTTTTCATAAAATGAAAATTTGAAAAATATAATAATATGTAGAGGTAATTTTTATTTCTAACTTTGAATAACAGCGATAAAATCAAAAAGATATCTACTTATCCTTTTGGATAAATAAATACATTTAAAATTCTTTTAATTAAGGCTGTTTCTAATGAGTTTGAAAAAGTGGAGATTTGAGGTAGTGACACAAAAGTAAAAAACTTGGCCACATAGCTATATTCCACACAATATTTTTTTGGATAAAACAATCCCAAATTTTTAATTGAGACCTTTTTCGTAGAGAAGCAACTATTATTTGCTAACCAAAAGTACTTCTTTTTTAAATTAAGTACTCACTTTTCAGAAAAAAAAGTTAAATATTTAACCTAAATAGTAGTGTTAAGACTATTATCAAGTAAATTTTAAGTGTCATCTTTTCTTTTTCCTCATTTTTTTTCGAAAAATCAGAAAATACTTGATTCTATTTTAGTTAAAACTATTAATCAACGCGATCAAGTTTTTGTCTCTTATCAATCCAAATATTTAGAGTTTTTTTAAAAAATCCTATTAATTTCGCTCAAAATATCTCCTTTGAAAAAATTTTGGTCTTTAAAATACTTTCCATTCTTCATCATGACCTACATGTTGATGGCTTTCGTTTGGTGGGCTATTTTGTTGTATAATAAAAATGAAGAAATCTATCAGGCCAAAGCGGACATTATCAATTTGAAAAAAGGGTTAAAAGCCAGCAATTTTGATCAAATAGATTTGAAAACGATAAATGATGAAAAGCGACGCCAAAAAATCATGATCTTGGGAGAAGGCGCGGTATTTACAATTACGTTGTTAATTGGAATTTGGCTCATCAATAGAGCAAATAAGCGAGAGTTAGAAACAGCCAACCAACAAAAGAACTTTTTACTCTCCATAACACATGAATTAAAATCACCAATTGCTTCTATCAGGTTAGCTTTTGATACTTTCTTAAAAAGAGATTTAAATTCTGATCAAATTACGAGTTTAAGCAAAGGCGCACTTTACGAAACGGAGCGATTAAACGAATTGGTAAATGACTTGCTCCTCAGCGCCAAACTTGAAAATTCTTATGACCTTAATGTTGAAAATGTCAATCTCGCTGAGTTGATAAATGTGGTCGTAAATAAATTTTCTAAATCACATCCTACGGTAAATATTTCTAAAAACATTGATGCCAGTCTTTCCAAAATCGAGTGCGATCGACAAGGGATTATTTTGGTAATTTCTAACTTATTAGAAAATGGCGTAAAATATAATTTCAAGGAATCTAAAAACCTGAATATCAATTTATTAGATAATAAAAATTCTATAATTTTAGAAATATCTGACAATGGAAATGGCATTGACGATAAAGACAAAAAGAAGATTTATAACAAGTTTTTTCGGTCTGGAAATGAAGAAACCAGAAAAACAAAAGGAACCGGCTTGGGACTCTATATTGTCAAAGAAATTATTGAATCACACAAGGGATCGATTGAACTAAAAACAAACATACCTGAAGGAACTATTTTCAAAATAAAACTACCGAAAACCCAGCATTTGAAATGAAAGGATTAAAAACACGCGCTTTGACGGCAGTCGTTTTTGTGGCCGTCATGGTTGGAGGAATTTATGGAGGCGCATTAGCAATGAAGCTGCTCTTAAGTTTAATTTGTCTGCTTTGTCTTTGGGAATATTTCAATTTGGTTTTTACTGAAACGAATAATAAAACGCTCCGAAAAATTATTGGAACTGCGCTGGGACTAAAAGTTTTTCATGGTTTTTATAATGAGCAAAAAATAGGAATAATTCGTGAATTTGAATTTTTAGATTCTATGTTCTTTTTAATCTTAATCACTCCCCTACTTTTTATTTTCGAACTTTATCAAAAGACAAAGTCCCCATTTGAAAATATTGGTAAAATATTTCTGGGCATTTTTTATGTAGCTCTTCCTATTTCCTTATTAATGGTAGCCCTTTTTGAAAACAACCAGTATCGTCCTAACCTCCTTATGGGTATCTTTCTTTTAATATGGTCAAACGATACTTTCGCCTATTTGGTAGGTTCTCAATTCGGAAAAAATAAACTTTTTCCAAGAATTTCACCAGGTAAAACTTGGGAAGGAACCATTGGAGGAGGCATTTGTACCTTAATAGTTGCATTCCTTCTTTCTCTAATTTTCAAAGAAATAGAATTAGAGCATTGGATGGCAATTGGATTAATTGCAGCTGTTTTTGGTACGATAGGAGATTTGGTAGAAAGTATGCTAAAGCGAAGCAAAGGCGTAAAAGATTCTGGAAACTTTATGCCTGGACACGGTGGAGCACTCGACAGATTTGATGCATTTATCTTTGTACTTCCTTTTATCGGTCTTTATTTATATGTTTTTGCTTAGAACTTTGTATGCTCATCCAAACCTTCTTTTGGATAATATCCCATTCCTTTTTCAATAAAAAGATTTATCAATCTTTTCATATCAGCAGCTTTATCGTTGGTTAATTTAAATGCTGGTTCAAATATCATTTCTTTATTTTTCCAGTTAAAGATGGCTGGAATGATTGGGATATTTGCCCCTTTTGCGATATGATAAAATCCAGATTTAAATTTTTCTGCTTTTTTACGCATGCCTTCTGGCGTAATGATAATATGTAGTTTTTCGCGTTTGTTATACTCTGTTACGATTGCATCTACAAAATTATTATTCTTAGACCTATCAACTGGCACTCCATTCAAAGCTTTGAAAATAAATCCGAGAGGTGGTTTGAAAAGACTATCTTTTGCAACAAAAGTGCAAGCACTATTTACAGAGCCTCTTACAAAGATTCCAACAGGAAAATCCCAGTTGGAAGTATGAGGCGCCGCAACTAAAATACATTTATCATACTGATGAGGATAGTCCCCTACAACCTTCCATCCCATTAATTTTAACATAATTTCACTAAAACTCTTCTGCATGGTAAATATTTTATATTTAAATTTGCATTGATACAAAAACAAAAACACGCTCTGATACAATTTTGTGAGCTTTGATTTTTCCCTCCGTATCGCTCCCTACATTCTGAACAACACATCTCAATTTTCAAATCTGAATAGATTCAGGTTTGACTAACCTTGGCTTTTGCTTAGAACTTGGTTTTGACTTGCGCGTCAAAATTAAGGTGCAAATTTAAAAAGACATTTTGTTCTTTCTAACATATATTATTTTTTGGCATATATTTTGTTTATAAACATTATGTTAAAAATATATCAACATATAATACTCTCATTGTTAGTAAATTACGTATTTCGATTTTAGTTTATTAACACCTTTACCTTAAAAAAGTAAAACCTAATTGGTTGTTAAACCGTACAAGCAAACCGGTTTGGTAAACTTCCAAATTAGGATTTTTTTGAAACACTGCTAAAAAAGAAGAATTCAAATGCTTAGACAGACCCAGTCGCAGAAGATGATGCAGAAGCTATCGCCACAGCAAATTCAGTTGATGAAATTGCTGCAGATACCTACTGCTACCTTGGATCAACGCATCCAGGAAGAACTCGAAGCAAATCCTGCCCTTGAAGAAGGAGAGGATGAACTTGAAGACCCATTTGGCACCAAAGACAACGAAGAGAGTGCTACCGTTGAAGAACCCGATGAAGCTGACGTGAAGGAGGAAGACTTCGAACTCGATGAGTATTTAACAGAATACCTCGATGACGATCCGACTTGCTACAAAACAGAATCTACCTTCTCTAACAGCCACGAGGAGGAAAAATCAATTCCGATTCCTGTTGAGAAAACGTACCACGATTACTTGGAGCAACAACTTGGTATGTTGCACCTCATGGACGAAAGAGAAATGAGTATTGCTTACCAAATCGTAGGGAGTATCGACGATGACGGATACCTTAGGAGAGAGCCCATTGCAATTATTGATGATTTGATGTTTTCTCAAAACGTTTTTGCAACGGAAGAAGAAATCATTAAGATTTTAAAGAAGGTTCAAAGATTTGATCCAGCTGGTACAGGAGCGAGAGATTTGCAAGAGTGTCTCATGCTTCAAATTAATGCTAAGTTGAAAAATGATACTTATTTGGACAGAATCGAATTGGTAAGTCTAAATATGGCAAAGCGAATTGTTGAAAATCATTTCAATGAATTCACGAAAAAACATTATACTAAGTTACAGCGACAACTGAACTTGACTGAGGAGGATTTAAAATTGGCCATCGGCGAGATTTTGAAAATGAATCCAAAACCAGCAAGTGGTTTCAATCAGTCTGTGACGAGAAACTCAGTGAATTATGTAATCCCTGATTTTATCATTGAAAATAGAGAAGGTGAGTTGGATTTATCTTTGAATTCAAGAAATGCACCTGAGCTACGCGTCAATGATTACTACAGAGACATGCTGTCGGCTTATAAAACTACTCATTCGGGTAAACGCCCAAATAAGCAGCAAAAGGAAGCCATCATGTTTATCAAGCAAAAAATTGATTCTGCTAAATGGTTTATTGATGCGATTCGTCAAAGGCAACAAACCATGCTTAAAACCATGTACTGCATCATGCAATTTCAATATGATTTCTTTCTAACAGGAGATGCTCAAAAGTTGCGTCCAATGATTTTGAAAGATATTGCGGACATTACGGGTTTAGATATTTCCACAGTTTCCAGAGTTGCAAATAGTAAATTTGTTCAAACTGAATTTGGTACTAAAAGATTGAAAGAGTTCTTTTCTGAATCCTTACAAACCAGTTCTGGCGAAGAAGTTTCTACATTTGAAGTCAAGAATATATTGACTAATATTATCAAAGATGAGAGTAAAAAGAAACCTTTCTCAGATGAGAAATTGAAAAATATGTTACAAGCAAAGGGTTATAATATTGCTCGGAGGACGGTAGCTAAATACCGCGAACAATTGAATATTCCTGTTGCACGTTTACGTAAAGAATTATAATCAAAGAAATTCCCCCCAAACAAACTACTTTAGAATTTATATCCTACTGAACAAAAGAAAACATAATGGGGTTACTCGAAAGAGTTTCCCCTTTTTTTATTTTTGTATTTAGAGTTCTCACATTATTGTCTGCACAAACCGAGTAAAAATGGCAAAAAACAAGGTCAAAAAACAAAAGAAAAATCAAGTTGCTGCCAAAGCAAAAATTTCTCAAAAAAGCACTTCGATATATTTGTATGCAGTTTTAGGAATCACTGCTATCTTGTTTTTGAACACCCTTCAAAATGGATTCGTTAACTGGGATGACCCTCTCAATTTACTTGAAAATACCAACCTTAATGGATTTACTTTTGAAAATATAAAAGGCATTTTCACCTCAACTATTATTGGTAATTACAACCCACTTCCCATCTTCATGTTTGCGATTGAAAAAGCAATTTTTGGTTTGGAGCCAGTTGTATTTCATTTCAATAATGTGCTGCTTCATTTGGTCTGTGTGTTTTTAGTTTATAAACTTTTACTAAAATTGAAATTAAGCCCATTGGCAGCGGCTTTTGGAGCATTGTTATTCGGAATCCACCCGATGAGGGTAGAATCCGTAGCTTGGGTCACAGAACGAAAGGATGTGCTTTTTGGCGCATTTTATTTAGGAGCCTTATTGACTTATATCAAAAGTCTCGAAAGGCCGAAACAAGCAAAAAAGTGGTTGGCCTGGACCTTTGGACTATTTGTACTTTCATGTTTATCAAAAATCCAAGCGGTCTCTCTCCCACTCTCGATGCTGGCCATTGATTATTATTTCAAACGAAATTTGAAATTCAGTTTGATAATTGAAAAAATTCCTTTTTTCGCCATTTCAATCGTTACTGGTTTAGCAGGTATTTATTTTCTTGGAAATGACGGTTCCTTAGAAGACGCGACTAATTATTCGATTATTGAGCGATTACTTATCGGAGCCTATTCTTATTGTGTTTATATTATAAAATGGATACTTCCTTATGAAATGTCACCGCTTTATCCTTATGAAAAAGAAATCCCTACCCTCGCCTATGTGGCGCCATTGGGTGTTTTGGCAACTTTAGGAATATTCTATTGGGCATTCATAAAAGAGAAAAGAGCGATTGTTTTTGCTATCGCTTTTTTCACTTTTAATGTGATGTTTATGCTTCAGGTGGTAGGAGCAGGTCAAGGATTTATTGCTGACCGATTTACTTATATTCCATACTTAGGTTTGTTCTTTTTGATGGCTTTTTATTTAGAAAAAATAATAGCTGTTCAATCAAAAAACAAAACCGCGATTTTTGCAGGAGTAGGTGCTTATATGCTTTTGATGAGTTTCCTAACTTTCAATCAAAACAAAATATGGAAAAACGGAGAATCGCTTTGGACACATGCGTCTAAGTGTTATCCAGAAACTTTCACACCTTATCAAAACAGAGGAAAATATTATCAATCCGTTGGACAAATTGATAAAGCAGAAGCAGATTTTACCAAATCAATCGCCACCGCAACCGACAAAGATGTGCCCTACAATAGTCGAGGTAAATTGTATTTTGATAAAGGTCAAACTCAAAAAGCATTGGATGATTTTAATAATGCAGTTTTGGCTGGAACAGATTTGGCGGAAATTTATGTCAACCGTGGTTCAGCTTTTGCGCAGTCTGGAAACTTGCAAGCTGCCCTACCCGACTTCACCAAGGGCATAGAATTAGACCCAACTTTTAAGCAAGGATTTTTGATGAGGTCGCTGCTTTATTACTCCACTCAGCAATATGACTTAGCTGCAAATGATATGAAGGAAGCTGTAAAGTTGACGCCAAATTCAGATAAAAATCATTTTGAATGTGGTAACTATTTGAACTTGGCCAACAAGCCGCAGGAGGCAATTCCATATTTAACAAGAGCAATCGAATTGAATAATTCCAATCCTCAATATTATAGAGAGCGATCTAATTCTTATTTAAAATTAGGAAACAGTGCGGCTGCACAACAAGATCAAAATTCAGCAAAAAGATTTGGAGGATAACGTAAGGCCGAATCAGAATTCGACAGTAGGTACAAAAAAAATTCCTGCACCAAAGGAGGGAAGTGTGGTGCAGGAAGACTAAACAAACATACTATGAGAAAACTGATACGAATATAAGGATACACATAAGTTTTTTTTTCAACTAATGACGGAACGGGTTGATTATCAGCACAAAAGGCATATACTTTTTATGCAACGGTTTTGTTAAGTTGAAAAGTGTAGATATGATTGAGAAAACGGTAAACGGTAGGATATTGAAAGAAAACGGGGATTATCAGATGTTTTTAG
>CALHBQ010000425.1 GCA_937930815.1 uncultured Saprospiraceae bacterium
TATCATAACAATCTGTTAGACCATCACTGTCGTCGTCTAATCCATCCATGCACAATGTCTCTTGTGAAAACAGGCCGGTGGAAAAAAGCATTAATCCGATAAAGATTAATTTGGACTTAATAATTAAACTGTAAAATTGACTCATAGCAAGGAGTATTATATTTTGCTGCTTGGGTACTGAAATTTTTTTGTCGATTGGTTGGGGTTGGTTATAAATAGGATAATCCATCAATCGGCTGGGATTAATAGATTGCTTTTTACACCAAAAATTTGAGGAACTTTAAATTCGAAGTATTCAAAATTTGAATATTCTTTGATTGAAAATATTAATTCAATAGAACTGAATTTGAGGGAAGGAGAACGGCAAGTTTCATAAAATGGAAAGAGTGCAATTGCCGAGTGGCAAAGCAGTTTTCTCATTACTAAAATTCTCAGATTTGTATTTATAAAATTACAAACCACATCTAAAGATGCATTCATGGGGGATACCAGTTTATTTGAACAAAACAATTAAGCCTCGTTCAATTTATTTATATTAAATACCGTTCTAATTAAGTTGGGTGCGTGCGTATACTATATAAACCTTATCTTTTCGATCACAATGTGTGACATGGTGTGATATGCAAGTTCTATACCGAATTGTTCTAGTTTAAATTTTTTTAATCTATTTGTTGAAATATATTGTTAAGAAGAATTCTTCTTGGAAGGAAATATTTAGAATAACGATTGTTTAAGGCGATAATTGATTGTTATTCGGGAGGAATGGCAAAAAAAAAAGCCGCTCTGAAAAATCAGAGCGGCTTGTATTTTAAAGATTAATTATTTCAAATCTTAGTTCGGACAGTAGAAGAAGTGATTACCACATGTTTTCATGAAGTTCATATCACATCCATTCTTTGCGTCGATACGGAATGCCCTAAGGTCTCTGTCAGATGTTACATCCAATCTTGCATAGATAGTTCTATGAGCTTTGGAAGTACCCATTTGTCCAGCAGTACCTCTTGCAATTGTTGTTTCTGAGAACATTTCAGCAGTAGCATCGCCAAAACCATCGTAACCCATTCCTTTGAATAAGTTATCTAAGAATGCTTTGTCTCTGCTACTATTAGCATATGCTCCTTTCAACTTGTTGTAGAAACCAGCGCCATCTAAGCTATGCGAATTTCCAAATTCTGGATTCGTTCCCAATCTTGAAAGTGACTTCGGAGTTCCACTTGTTGGTACATTGAAGATTCTATTTGAACTATTACCTGAACAGTTACAAGTTACCTCAGCTGGTGGAGGAGGAGCTACCTCTTCTACTGGCGGAGTTACTACTTCCTCAACTGGAGGAGGTGTATTGGTTACAGCAGCTTTATCACCACAACCACACCATTCTGGTTTGAAGAAACATAGTAATAATGGAATCAACAATAACAATAACCAAGGCCACCAAGCACAACCGCTTTTCGCGGCAGCGGCAGTTGTTGTCGTTGCAGCAGCAGCGGTTGTCGCGGCAGCTACTTTTGTAGCAGCGGCTACAGGAACAACTTTCTTCTTAGTTGGCTTGATTACTACTGGCTTCTCTGTTTCTAAACAGCTACGGCCAACTTCACGTCCAGTTTTATCATAAAGGATATCCATGTGATATTTTCCTTTTTTGATAGTCTTGTACATGCTTTTGTCGCCCATGTGCTTGATTACACCTGCTAATTCAACATCACGGTCTTTTCCAGATTTGAATCCTTCTGAACGTAATCTTACCGTTTTATCAGCATTGTAAACCGCAAAGTAGAACTGACCATTTTTATGCTTGAATAAAGCAATGTTGTTGGTCTTATCATTGACTTTCTTGCCTTCGTATTCTTTGCATGCTAAGTAATCGTCTTCTTTGTCAACCTCTTTTTTAACCTTAGGTTGAGTAGCAGCTACGGCAGCAACAGCAGCGGCAGCAGCAACAGGAGCAGCTTTAACCACTTTTTTCTCTTGTTCCTTCTCTAAGCAACTACGTCCAACTTCACGACCATCTGCATCATATAGAATATGCATTCTGTATTTGCCTTTAATGATGGTCTTCATCATGTCCTTATTGCCCATGTAAGCAATTACACCGTCGAATTCTTCTTTACGCTTTTCAGTCGTTTTGAATCCTTCAGAACGGTACTTGACACTTCCATCTTTCTTGTAGGCTACAAAGTAGAACTGTCCATTTGTATGTTTGAATAAAGCAATGTTATTAGCTTTATCAGTAACAGTTTTTCCTTCATATTCTTTACATGCTAAGTAGTCATCTTCTTTTTCTTCAGTTGTTTTCTTTCTAACAACTTTAGGAGCAGCAGCTACAACTGCAGCGGCAGCAACTATTGGAGCAGCTTTAACCACTTTTTTCTCCTCAGCTTTAATCAAACAACTACGTCCAACTTCACGTCCAGTTTTGTCATAAAGGATTCTCATAGAGTATTTCCCTTTTTTGACAGTTTTGTACATGTCGTTATTCTTCAAGTTTTTCAATACACCAGCGAGTTCTTCATCTCTCGTTTTAGTGTCTTGGAATCCTTCAGAACGTAAGTTCACATCTCCTTTTGCATTATAAACTACAAAATAGTGTTGACCATTTTCATGTTTGAAGAAAGCGATATGATTCAATTTATCTGTTACATTATGACCTTGGTATTCTTTACAAGGTAAGTAGTCATCTTCTTTTTCCTCTTCTGATTTAACTTTTACCACAACTGGCTCTGGAGCAGGTGGTGGTGGCGGTGGAGGAGGTGCAGCGAATTCAATTTTTTCCGCTGCTGGAATTGATTTAGGTGCAACCGCACCTGCAACTGCAAAACTTGACCACATCCAAGACCAAGCTGGACCACTTGCACTATCTGCAGGACAACTTCTACCAATTTCTTGATGATTACCTGCTTTTAGAATACGGAAGTATTTTCCATCTTCTTCAACAGTTGACCATTTTTTCTCATCAGTAGCATTTTTCTTAACAGATTCGATACCATTGTCTCTTCCACTTTCAGAAGTGTAACCTTCCGAACGTAAAATGGTATTTCCTTTATCATCATTATATCCGAAGTAGAATTCTCCATCTTTTTCGAATTTATGGAAACCCTTTCCTCCTGAATATGCTGAACACTCTAAGTATTCATCTACGTTAGCTTTAGCAAATACTATTTTTTCTGGAGCTGGTATTGATTTTTTAGGAACCGCACTTGCAACAGAAAAACTTGACCACATCCAAGACCAAGCAGGTCCATTTGCACTATCTGCTGGGCAACTTCTACCAATTTCTTGATGATTACCTGCTTTTAAAATACGGAAGAATTTTCCTCCTTCTTCAACAGTTGACCATCTTTTCTCTTCAGTAGCGTTTTTCTTCACAGATTCGATACCATTATCTCTTCCACTTTCAGAAGTGTAACCCTCTGAACGTAAGATGGTATTTCCCTTATCATCGTTATATCCGAAGTAGAATTCCCCATTTTTTTCAAATTTATGGAAACCACTTCCTCCTTTGTATGCTGCGCAATCAAGATATTCATCTACATTGCCTTTTGCAACAGCAGCTACTGCTGCGGCAGCTGGAGCAACCGTTTTGGCAACAACCTTTTTAGCAGAATAAGAACTCCAATTCATTGCTTTAGGCTCACTATCAAGTGGGCAACTTCTTGCAATTTCTTGGTGATTTCCAGCTTTAAGTGAGTGGAACCACTTTCCATCTTCATTTAATACTTTCCATCTTTCATTCATTGGCGCGTTTTTCTTCACAGACTCGATACCATTGTCGCGCGCGCTTTCTGTAGTATAACCTTCACTTCGCAATAAAGACTTGCCGTCTTCATTGTTGTAAGAGAAATAAAATTCTCCACCTTCTGTAAAAGTATGCCATCCTGAAGCACCTGAGTAAGCAGAGCAAGAAAGATATTCATCAACACCTGCTTTGGCCGCTGTAGCTGTTTTAGCAGCTCCTCCACCTGCACTGGCTCTTGCCGCAGCAATCGCTTCTTCATTTCCAAGCAATTCTCCGATTGCAGCTTGCATTCCATCAGTAGTTCCATAAAAGAAACTCTTCGCTAAGTTCTTCCCTTCTGCATTTTTAAGGTAGAAATAGAACTTACCATTGGTAGTTGCTTTTCCTTCGTAGTTACCTTCAAACGGAGCATATTTGAATACTTCCTTAACCATTTCCTCTGCTTCGTCTTGGGTTACAAAACCTCTAACATCGGCATTCAGGAAGATAGTTTTTTCAGCCTTATTTTTGAAAGTAAAGTAGTGTTTATCATTACCGCTTCTAAAAACCTGATAAGTAATATCATTAAAGTAGTAATTACCATTTGATAAATATACCTTCTCCTTTTTAGGTTTTTTCTCGCTCGGATCTTTTTTCTTACGCTTTTTCTTAGGTTTCTTCTCTTTTGGTGGCGGTGGCGCGTCAATGTTCACATTTGCAGTTCTGTTTGCAGCTACCAATTTTGATCCCTCTGTCACTGCCTTTCCAGCTTCACCTGTTGTTGTGGTAGTTGTAGTGGTCGTAGTGGATGTTCCTCCAGCAGTTCCACCTGTTGCAGTAGTACCCGCTTTTCCTCCATCACCTTCAGGAGCAAGTTTAGGTACTTCTTTAACACAAAGTGCCATTGATTTGTCAGCATCTCCTCCATTGTCATACATCACCGAACGAGCAATTTCTTGACCGTTTCCTGCCTTTAAAATAAAATAGTGTTTCCCACCTTCTGTCTTTTTTTCGTACTTACCAGCATCTCCACCATTTGATACAACTGAACGAAGCCCATTGTTTCGGGCATCTTTCTGGTCGTAACCTTGGCTTTCTAATACTGCATCCCCACCATCAGTTTGAATTTGAAAGAAGAATTGATTCGACTTTTTACGCTTAAATAGTCTATACTTCATAGTAGCATTGAAAGTTGGTTAAATAATTCTTGTTAATTGAATAAAATACTCGTTTTAGTGACTGAAATATGTCAATTAGTCACGAGAATTTGCGCTAAACATAAGAATTTCTTTTCAATTGTTAACAATCACTCGCCAATTTTAGGGGAAAACTAATTGTATTTGGGCTGTCAAAGGTGCTTTTCTTACGAAAAAAAGGAATTTATTACTTGGATTTTCGAATTTTCTAATTCTTAAAATGGTAATTAATTATTTCTTAAAATCTAATAGAAAACTATGAGAAAAATAAAATTCGATTTTCAAGCGAAATAAGGACTTTAAAACAAAAAATAAGAATAGAGATACGATGAGAATATGGTATTCTTAAGTGAAGTTTGGAACAATTAGTTTGAAAAAAATAACTAAGGATGGAGATTAAAAAAAAAGGAGCCCCCCTCCAGAATATCGGAGAGAGGCCATCCCAAAAACTGCTCTTTAAATAAAGTTTTAATTACTTAAAACTTTCTCTTTTGAAGTTTCACTTGTTCAAGGTGAATGTCCACAAATTTGTTAGTAGCGATTCTGCCTTAAATATAATCTTCAACTCTCTTTGGGTTTTGAATTATCTCTTGGAGAGGGAGGAGAATATGGCGAATAATAAAAGATTTCAAAGGATTATAATCGGCAAAAGCCGAAGGGACAAAAACTTCAACAGTTTTTCTATAAATCTTTAAAATCGGAAGTGGGATGGATCGGTATAAATACGGTGACAAAAGTAACACTCGGATTAACTTTCACTATACC
>CALHBQ010000426.1 GCA_937930815.1 uncultured Saprospiraceae bacterium
GCATAGAATTAAAAGGTAAAAGTCTTCGTAAAACCGTAAATCAATTATCTTAACCCCATATTTGCTAACACTAAAACGTATGTCTTCTGTCAAGGGGGTCAAAGCTGTGGAATGAGGAGGTCAGAAAGAGTGGAATATACAATATAGTGCTGATCCTACTGCAGTTTTGGTAGGATTAGAAATGCTAAAAACCGGAGGCGTTCCAGAAAAATTGATTGAAGATCTGATAGTCATTCAAAAAATATCTTTTCATTCAAAAGTAAAAAAAGAGGCTAAGACTTTATTGCTAAACAATGCACCTTCGAAATATATGCCTTTAATAAACGATTCCCGTCGATTTCAATTTATTGAGGAAAGGGTATCAGAACAACGGATAAAATCCCATCTAAATAAAGTTGCAAAAAAAACTTCTAAAGAAGCAGCAACTCAACTTTCAATTATTTTTTACAAAAAATTAAAAAAAGGACTAAGGTTTGTCCTTCATCGATATTTGAATCCATGTTCTCAGAGAACGGAGGCTTTGAATCTTTTAGTTGAAGATGGTTGTTTGAACTTAAGGCAAGGATTAGGGTATCGAAATTGGAAAAACATTTCTGCAATTCCTGATAAAGGAACTCCCCTAAAATGGTCTATTGGAACTGGGATAGATGCGCTCAAATTACATCCTAAAACTCAGGAAATAATTTTTCACAATTGCAAAATCAAAATACTACCGAAGGAATTTGGAAATTTTAGAGCATTAAAAAAAATTGATCTGTCTTACAATTTTTTAGAAAAATTGCCCCTTGAATTTTCCAAATTAGAAAATCTCGAGTACTTAGATTTATCTGGAAATGGCTTTTTTGAGTTCCCAAAAATATTGGCGAGAATTCCAAATCTAAAATTTCTGGATTTAAGACAAAATCGCCCAGAAGAGTTGCATCTAAAAAAATTAAAAATACCAATAGAAGTCAAAACAGCTTTGCCTAATTGTGAAATCTTAGTTTAACGCGGCACAAACTCATAACACCCAATATCGGCATCAGTACCGCGCGCTACCCCATCCAAATCAAAGTCAATTCCGCTAATAGGAACCGCTTGTCGCTCAGCAATTGAAAGTGTATCCAAATGATAATCATCCATATCTGTATCACGGAACACCGCATCACCTGAGTTGAAGTTGATGCAAGGATTACAAAAACTGAAAAAATCAGGATGTGAACCTTCCTTTGTTTCGTCGGTCAAATCTTTGACTCGAACAATACAGTTTTTCAAGGAATAATTTAATTCTGCTCCTGTTCTTTCATTGAAATCTGTTAGACCAATTTCGTCTTGCCGGTTTCCTAAAATGATGCAATTATTAAAATTTGCATTTAAATCATTGCCTGCTGCAAATTCGCAGAAGTCATCTAAACAAACGCCGTTGGACATACTGAGCGCAGCCGCATCAACGCCATAACTTGCCATCGTACAGTAGGAGATACGATAATCTCCTCCGTAAATAAATTGCATCGCGTTGCCGCCATTACTATGAATCAGGCAATTCACCGCCGTAATTCTTGAATGCACCCCTACCAATCCGACACTGGTCGTATTGAATATTTTAGAATTTCGAATGATCAAATTTGCTGCCGAATCAACGACCACTCCAAGTGAAGAATTTTTCAAAACCATCCAATCTATTTGATTGGATTTGCTTTCGTTATCAATAAAAATACCGGACCACTGCCCTGCTCTTTCCTCAAATTCCTTTTCGATTCTATCGCCTTGAATTACAACTGGGTCTTCTAAGGTTCCTTCCATTTTGAGCGTTCCACCTCGTTGAACGAAGATTAATCCTTCGTTGAAAACGCCTAATTGGTCATTTCTTGTAATGCCACCATGCATATAAATTTGAGTACCAGCTGGTATCGTCAAAGTACAATTATCCAAAACCATGATGCCATAAATTACATATGGTTTTGGGTCATTCCAAGTGACATTATTAGAGATACAGGGAGACCAAATTTCTCCGCTGCTATATTGATCTGGGAAGTAATTTGCGTTCTGCCCCCAAGCCTCCAACAAAATTCTTTGCTGATTTCCATTGGTTTCAAAAATGATATAATCTTCAATGACAAATGGACTGGCAGATAATGGTTGATCTGGATCAACCGTTACTTCCGCAAAAACATAGATACTGTCTTGTGCTCGAATTTCGACATCCATCTGCTCATTACTCGGAATACCATCCACATTCATTCTGAAAAATGCGCCATTCGTACCTTCTATTTTGATATTTGAAATTTTGATGGGTTGGTCGTTTCTATTATAAACTTTGAAAAAACGAGTCGCAGAACCTAATTCAGTAAAAACTGTATCAAAGCGAAGTGTATCAACTGAAAATTCTAAACTGGCTGAACTATCCGTAATAAAATTTTCATCTGGACGACAGGAGGAAACAGCTAAGACAATTACCAAGAGGAAGAAAGAAACTTTCAAAAACGAGTTCATATAATTAATTTTGATACCGCTTCAAACGGCTAAAAATCCTTTGTGTTTTGGCTTTAAGGATTAAACTTTGACAATTGAATCTCTGATGACCAATCTGGCTTCTGGCCCACAATTAAAAATCAAGTCTAAAACGCTTAGATTTTCCAAAAATCCATATTTATATTCAAATACTTGTGGATAGTGTTTTGGCAAAAAAGCATCGTCTTCAAACTTCGAACGTGGATGTATTTTATTTCTAAAATCACCTAAAATTGGCTCCTCACTTTTGTAGTAGGTTTCAGAAGTAGATATCTTATTATCCAAATCTAAAATCATCTTTAATTGTTCCAACACATCCATATTCAAATCAAAAAGATAGCGATGATTTTTATAAAATAGCGGTTCAATTAAATGTTCGTAATGTTCAAAGTATGGAGACTTTCGGTAACAATTTTGAAAGGCACGCCAATGTTTCAACTCCCAGTTTTCGGCATACGAAATTACGGTATCGGTGATTTTTTGCTGCTCGTTTTTCCCTTTTTTCAAAGGTACTGATAATGGGTAAAGTCCATACGGCCCCATGATATGGCAGCGATTACGATAACTTCTTTTTTGGTAATTTTCGTGGGCTTCAATGACAATCTCAGCCCCACTCATCCACTTTGCAAAAAACTGGACGGAGGGGAAATATTGCGTTTCTATTAAAATTCGATCTGCACTCATCTTTTTGAAAATGTTTTTGATTGATACATTTCCATTTTTATGTAAAGCTATTGGAAAAATTTACTAAAAATTGGGCATAGAAGGTCCTAAAATAAATTGTCCCCAAAAATCAAATAAAAGCTGAGGGTTAAGATTTAAGCTAACAATCGCAATAAATGCTACACCATAGACCATTCCATAAAAATGAGCATCGTGACCTATGTTATCTCTTCCTTTTTTTGCCATATCATTGGAATACCACAAGTAACCAACAAGCATCACAATAGCCGGAACAGGAGGAAAAACAAACCATTCCCAAGGTCCATCAATTACATAACTCGTTATTATGGCTGATGTACCACCTGACGCACCTACTGCCGTATAGTTAGGATTATCTTGATGTTTAAAATAACTATAAATTGAAGCAACAATTATTGCTGTAAAATAGAATAGAATAAATAAAGTTCCTGCTTTTTCTTGGCCAAAATATCGAGTAAAAATACTTGTTGTATGCAAGCCAAATTGAAAAAGGACAAACAGGTTAATAAACAAATGCCCCATGCTTGCATGCACAAAACCATGTGATAAAAAACGATACCACTCCCCTTCTCTTTTTATAACATAAGGAATAAAACTCAATTTATCTTGAAGGCCAGGAACATGTGGCATCCCTTGAAAAATTCTTGGATTTGCAGCAACTGAAACAATTGCGGTAATAATACAAATGATAATAGTCAAAGACATTCGTGAAAAATTTTACTCATTATGATAAGGTTCACCGCGCAAGATAGTCATCGCACGGTATAACTGTTCTAAAAAAAACAAACGAATCATTTGGTGGGAAAAAGTCATTTTTGAAAGTGAAAGTTTTCCGTTGGCTCTTTGGTAGATTTTGGGACTAAAACCAAAAGCACCTCCAACCAAAAACACTACTTTTTTTGTACCTGCAATCTGAAATTTTTCTATTTTTTGTGAAAACTGAACGGAGGTAAACTCCTTTCCTTTTTCATCTAAAATCAATAGATGATCTTCATTATTCAGTTTTTTCAAAACCATATCTGCCTCTTTATCAAGGAGTTGCGCAGTGGTTAGGTTTTTAGGATTCTTTATATCTGGTAAAACTTCGTATTCAAATTTGAGATAATGGGGCAATCGTCTTTGATAAACCTCTATTCCATTTTTCAAATAGACTTCGCTCGTTTTTCCAATTACCCAAAATGCTACTTTCATTTGCGAGAGTTTGAGAATTTGAGAGGAGTGAGAGTATGAGAGTGTGAGAGGAGCGAGAATTTGAGAGTATGAGAGGAGTACACGTTTAAGCGTTCTCAATCCTCTCATTCTCTCACTCCTCTCATACTCTGTCACCTGAAAATCATAATTTCAGAAATCAATAATTTTCTGGATTTGTATTCCGCTCGGATTCTTCGAGTGACCCAAATTGCTAATTTATTTGAACCTGCTTGATACAAACTTCTAATAAAACTTCTTGCTCCTCTTACTGCTGGTTCGCCAACGTGATTTTGCAAATAGATATCAATTTTTTGCCAAGCCAATTCCTGAGTTTTCTTTTTGTCTTTTTCAAAAAGTTCAACTGAATATTTTGCAAAAACACTCAAATTATCTGACTTTTCAAATAAATTAAACAATGATTTCTCATTTTTTTCAGAAAGAAAAAGTTCAGCTAATAAAGTAGTTCGATTTTCACTTTCTGGCAAAACTTCAATTCTTTCTATCAATGAATTTATTTCTCTTGCCCCATCTGAAAATTCATCTTTAAAGTATTCAAAATAGGATGGATTCAAAGTCGTCAAAATTCTTTTTGCTGCAAAAAGCGCAATAGCTTCTCCTTCCTCTTTATTCAAAGCAATTTGCAATCTGATTTCATCCAAATTGCCGTGTATACTTTTATACTTTTCATTATTAAATGCAAAATCAGTTAACCAATATACAATTGAAAAATAACCATACTTATTAGCCAATTCCACTGAATTCAGCAATAACCAATGGCGGTTGATTAACTTCTGTTTTAATCGCTCATCTCTATTTTTTTCATTTTCTAAAATGATAAAATAGAAGAGAAATATTTTGGCTTCTAATTCCCGGTTATGATACTTCTTATCTGTTTCTTCCTCCAAATATCCTAACAACAATTGCCCTACATCTTTTACAGAAACAATAGATTTGAATGCATTCAAAAACAATTTCTCAATTTTAGAAAAATTAAAATGTCTTTGCCGAATGATTATCACGAAAAAATTAGCAATCTTCAACCTAAGCTCAGGAGAAATCGGTTCTCGCAACATCTTGATAATCATCACATAAACCTTCTCCAAAGTCGTCACTAAATCACCTCGATGAGCGGTCAAACGAGACAAAACTGGTGTCACCTTTTCAATAATACATCGAGAGGCTTCAAAAACTTCCAGGTAATTTTCGCCTCTAAATTCATCCTCAATTTCTTCAATCAGAATATTGAGTAAATCATGTATTTTTTTTGCGCCTCCTCTCGAAAAAGAAAGATTCGCTGATTGATTGGAACGAATCATAGTACCCAATAAACTCGCATATTTATCTCTGGTATCAGGAAGGATCACCCGAGTAGCAAATCGAGTTTTTAGAAAATTAGTGAACTGTTGATCCTTCCGGGCATAACTCGCCAAAAACCGGACTAATTCATCTTGTCCTACATTATTGATAATCGTCGAAACAGTTAACCGCTGAGGTGGTTCTGGCTTCTTTTTAATTTTTTTCCTTGCAGTAGGAGCAGGTTTCTTTTTCCTAATATCTAAAAAAGAAGCAATCGAATGCTTACAAATTTTCGAATTAAAATATTGCTCACATTCGCAGGTATACTTTCTTATTTTACGACCGTAAGTTTGCACCTCAACTTCTTTCCCTTCATATTTTCCTAACCAAAGATTTTTTTCGACCTCCTGCATCTGCTGCCTCGATTCATCCAATAACAAATCTTCAGAGGCAATAACCAATTGCTCTTCGACTTGTGATTCGATTTTGTCAAGGTGGAGTTTCATAAAAAAATGCGTTTAGATGCTTTCTGCTATGTGCGAAATAGCAAATATAAGAAACCTGTAACGGGTTATTTACTAATTAACAATATTGATCTAAATTTAATTCGTGAAACGATTTCAACTCATAAAATACGTTTTGTTTCCACTCATTTTGGGATGGATGATATACCAATTCCGCCCTTTCGGAAATGGGTGGATTGATGTTTTAAAAATTAGAAATGAAAAAATCACGAATCTCCACAACATTCTGCCCGATTTCTGCACCTATAATTTAGCAGATGGTCTTTGGGCATTTGCATTGAC
>CALHBQ010000427.1 GCA_937930815.1 uncultured Saprospiraceae bacterium
TTCCTGAATTGCTGAAACCCAATCATCCTTTTTATTTAAACTCAAATCCCAACCAATACCTTTTTTCTGCAAATCTAACCAAGGCGTTCTATCACTAATCTGCAACGGTCTTCCCATCAAAAGCGCTTCAAATATAGCATGCCCGAAATTTTCTCCTTGTGACGGAGAAACAAAAAAGTGATACTGCTGAAGCGTTTGCTCAATCAAATTTGGCTGAATCTGTCCTTTATAATTAAAGGTAATAGATGGTGGCAATTTTTTAGAAAGCAGTTGGAGTTTTTCGAAGTAACCAATGTCTTCTTTTGGTCCGTAAACATCAAAAACGACATTGCCATTTACTTGGGGCAAAATTGATAAAAAAAAGCTAATATTCTTGATTTTGGCTATTCGAGATACAGAAATTAGTTTTACACTTCCCGACGTTTTTTCAATAGTTTGAAAATTGTCGGATGCTTGCTTTGGGAAATTGGATACAATTTCAATTTTAGAATCACCTCCAAAGAACTTCTTAATCGAGTCCCTTTCCAGTGAATTTGTCGCCTGCCATTTTACTTTCTTACTCAATCCAAACAATCTAAGCAATGCTAAGTATGGTATTTTCTTATACCATTTAATGGCAATTGCTCCAAGATTCAACTCTCCTCTTGGCGTCAGAATGATAGGCGTTTTTAGCTTATTTTTTAAAGTCATCGACAATATCGGAACCGTAAAAACTGGCGAATACAAACTGTTTAAGTATAGAAAATCTGGGTTGATTTCGTTTATTTTTTCGGAAAGAACATTTTTGGAAATTGTTCCTTCGGGTAGATAACAGACCTTTGAAGAATTGCCGAAATCGATCCATTGATTCGTTTCGATGTTTGGATAATCAACTTCATCTCCGACATCTCGATTGGTAGTCATAATCCAAATGTCAAATTCGTTCTCCATGGCGAGGACAAAATTCTTGCATGAATTTATCGGCCCACCTGCTTTATAACCTGGCACAAACCATTGAACAAAAAGCAATATTTTTTTCTTGGTCAAGATGCTAAGAAATTTCTATTTCTTGTTTTTTTAACCAATACGAAAGAACTACCATTTGCCAAACTCTAACCCATGGAATCGTTTCATCTCCTGCGCAAAATTTTTCCCACATTGATTCCAATTTTTGAGCATCGAAATAAGAAAATTGTTTGAGGTAATTAATTCTTTCTTCACAAAAAGAGCGCAACTCGTTTTTTAACCAAAATTTCCAAGGTAATGTAAAACCCATTTTTGGACGATGAACAATTTCACCAGGAACCAAAGGATCAAGACACTCAACCAACAAATCTTTTGGATATGTTTTATGTTTCAGATGATCTGGAATCCTTAATAAAGTTTCTACTAATTCATGATCCAAAAACGGCACTCTAACCTCCAAGGAAGAAGCCATACTCATTTGATCCGTATCTTTTAGGAGAACGTTTTGAGTATAAGTTTTCAATTCTACAATCGAAAACTGACTAAAAAGTGGAAGGTCATTAATATTATCACCTATATTCTTTAGAAGAGATTTTGTCACTTGTCTTTCACCATTATTGGTTCCCGAGGTGTAATCATCCAACATTGCAACTTGCCGAAATGGTGGATAAACTTCTCGAATTGAAAACTCCGGCAAACTCAATATTTGCTTCAAACGAGCTCCCCTTCTTTTGGCAATTAGTGGTAAAAGCTTTGCCGAATTTTTTCTTAAAATTTGAGGAATACTCCAAAGGCTTTTATATTTATTCAGTTTTTTCCAATCATGAAAATAAGAATAACCCGTAAATATTTCATCACCTCCTAACCCAGAAAGCGCAACCGTCAAACCAGCCTTTTTAGTTTCTTTACAAATGACGTAGGAATTAATTCCATCTCCGCTTGGTTGATCCATCGCATCGAGTGCCTCAATTAATTCATCTTTGAAGACATCAGATTTGAGTAAGATTTTATGGTGATCAGTTTTGTATTTTTTTGAAATGAGATCAGAGTAAGGCGATTCATCAAACTCTTTTTCTTCAAAAACAACGGAGAATGTATTTACTTTCCCAGTTGAAACCTGATCCATTACTGCCACTATCGCACTCGAATCAATACCGCCCGAAAGAAAGGCACCGAGCGGCACATCACTAATCAACCTCTTTTCAACTGCTGAAAAAACAGCATCTTTTACAACCGCTTTATGGTTTTGAGTAATTCGTTCTTTCTTTGCTGTATTCTCCATTTTCCAAAAATTGGAAACTGAAAATTCGTTATTTTTCCAAACACCAACTTCACCTCCCGAGAGTTGCAAAATGTCTTCAATCAAAGTTCTTGGCGGAAGTGTAGTCTGATATAGCAAAAACTCTTCAAGACTTCTTTTCGATAGCTTTTTTTCAACTATCCCTGATTGAAGGATTGACCGAACTTCTGAACTAAATAGAAATTGATTATCATTAATCGAATAGAAAAATGGTTTGATGCCCATTCGATCGCGCGCACATATCAATTCCTTTGTTTGCTCATCCCAAAATGCGAAAGCGAACATTCCGTTCAATTCGTTGAGTCCGGCAATTCCTTTTTTAATTAAAAGGGCCATCAAAACCTCTGTATCGGTAGAGGTTTTAAAATCATAATCAATTTGAGATTTTAATTCTTGGTAGTTGTAAATCTCTCCATTGAAAACCAAAGTATATCGACCCGTAACATCACGAAATGGTTGAGTGCCATCGGAAGACAAATCAATGATAGACAAGCGTCTATGTCCGAATGCTACACCTGTTTCAACATAATAATCTGCGGCATCGGGCCCTCTATGCGCTAAGCTCGTTGTCATTTTTTCTATGACAGCGTTGCCTTTTTCAATATTTTTAATTCCTATGACTCCTGCGATTCCACACATATCTTATACTCGAACTTCTGTTTTTAGTACGTTCAAAAAAGTGGATGCCCAAATTTCGGGAGTTATACTTTTTGATCTTTTTACTGATGCAATACTCATCTTTTCAAATTGACTTTCATCACATTCGATT
>CALHBQ010000428.1 GCA_937930815.1 uncultured Saprospiraceae bacterium
TTTCCGTTTGTGAAGGCGATTTTGGAAGTCGTATCAGGCGTTTTACTAATACAAACTAATAATTTCATATAAATTCGGTTTAAATTTTATTCCTGCAAATTTTAGATAGAATTTGATTTTAACTACTATCTCTGGTTGCGGATTTTATATTACTCAACGGCAATTACGGCCATTGGTTGTAAAATTTTGATTTTATATTTCGTATAAAAAACTGCAAATATACAGCCATTAGACTCTTTCAAAAGAAAAAAGTAGCGAATATTCGCTAAAGTTTAATTTTATTAAACTGGTTAAACTCAAACAGCTTCTTAGAACTTAGGTAAAGTTCGTTTTCCGGTGTTCACCGCGAAATCTCGAGCACTTTTTCGAGTTGCTCCCCTATTCCCTTCTGCCGACCTCAAATTCAAGTCAGCCACTGCTTGCCGTATATCATTTGCCCATACAAACATTCGATTGGCAACTGGAACGTTGAAGTATTCATCTGGATAATAAACCAAAGAATTGGTCATATCTACACAAAATCGGCTGACGTATTTTGAAGGTTTCAAATTAAACTCTCCATCGTCCAATTTCTTGATAGCCTTGTACATTTTGATGCACATTCGGTATTCATAACCAGTCAACATTAAGGGATCTTCCCATGCTCCTATTCCATTTTCAACTGCATGTTTTACTGCTCCATGTACAATTCTTAAGTCCGAATCTTTTGGGAGATTTGGATAAATCATAATTGGTGCTGCCCAACCACTTTTTACCATTAAATAATTGAATGTGCCTCGTTCTTGAGGTGGATAAGCCAATAATTCTTCGTTGGTATATTTGGGAGCAATGTAGGCCAATAGACGCCCATAATGATCAAATGGCTGAGAGGGAGCATGCATAAAAAGTGAGCGCTTTTTACCATTCGGCTTGGTCAACCGTTGATCCATCAATTCTTTGAAGTATTGTTTAGCGTAAACGCCTTGCCTTCTTTGAGTGGAACCTGCATCTCCAGTTTCTAATTTTGGAATAAGGTAGTTTGCCAATCCTTCATCAATTGTATAAACGCCTGCCTTCAATAATTGAGCTAATTCGTAGAATTTATCATCAACTGCTTCCGCAGTTCCTGCTCCGGGGTAACTTGTTTCGGGTGTATCAATGCCTAACATTCTGATGGGCATTTTTACATAAGGTGTATCTCCATCGGCAGGTTCGCCTTCTGCTTTTTTTACACCCAAATAATCAAGTTGAAATCCTTGTGGATCCCAAAAAAATTGGACTGGACTACTCATAGTATGATTTTTTTCTCGTTCCAAAGGTAGAAAAGTATATGGAATCAGAAAGTTGAAATTTTGAAATCAAAGTTGAGATAATACTGAAAGGCCTGATGCTTCTTTTTGCAAAAAAAGCTATTTGCTTGCGCGAGGCTCTGCCTCGTGAGTGGCATCAGTTGGCGTCTCGCCAACGTTGGTTTGGAAACCAACTGATCCTGCATACGAGGCAGAGCCTCGCACGAGCCACATATTTATGAACATAAAATATCTATCAACACTTTGGGTATCACTTCCTAAAGTTCATTAGAAATTTGTTAATTTAACATTTTAAAGAAAATTTTAAATGAGTAAAATATTTTAAAATCAAGGTAAATATTTTAAACCAAAAACTAAACTATAATTAATTGATTATCAATAACTTACTCTTCGATTAGCATTTTAGCTCCAGCTAACTCACTTAAAGCATGCTTGTCTCCAATTTCTTTAGCGATTGCCATTCCTTTTTCGTAAATTTCTAATGCTTTTGGAAAGTCATTTTGTAGTTCGTAAGCTTTGCCGAGATGGTAGTAGGTACCGACATAATCTGGATCGGATTCTACTAACGATTCATAAGTTGAAATAGCCGTTGAGAGGTCTCCTAATTTCTCATGCTCTTTTGCCAATGCGTAAATCAAAAAAGAATCATTAGGTGATTGTTTTAGAAAATTCTTTATTTTATTTAAACGTTTTTCACTCATTTTTTAAATAGAAATTTGCCACAAGAAACGAAGGATAAATAAAATTCTATATTTGCGAATGATAATTTCAAGCCATTGACTTGATTAATTAAAACTTTGAGAAACGACTTATGTATCCAGATCTCTCTTATCTCTTCCACGACCTCTTTGGTACGGCGCCAGACAACTGGACCAGTATCTTCAAAATGTTTGGTTTTTTATTGGTGCTATCAATCCTGACGGCAGCTTGGTTCCTTTATCTCGAATTGAAAAGAAAAGCAGAGGAGGGGCACATGACGCCTCGTCAAATCAAGGTACGTGTTGGAGAACCTGCAACTCCTTTTGACCTGATAGCCAATGGTTTATACGGTTTTGTATTGGGTTTTAAAGGTGGATTATTAATTGCCAATTTCAGAGAATTTCAATCTGATCCAATTGGAAATATTTTTTCTTGGGAAGGAAATTGGTTTGCAGGGATTACTCTTGCTGCTTTATTTGCAGGAATCAATTGGTATCAAAAAAATAGAGAAAAATTACCTGAACCCAAAACGGTTTTAGAGAATGAATATCCGCATCATCGAGTGGGAGATTTGGCGGTTGTGGCGGCTGTTTCGGGCGTTTTAGGTGCAAAATTATTTGCCAGTTTTGAAAGTGTTGCAGCAATGCAGGCCTTTTTTTCGGATCCAATCGGAGTATTTTTTAGCGGAAGCGGACTGGCAATTTACGGCGGTTTGATTTTAGGTTTCTTGACCTTAACATGGTATATCAGAAAATTAAAAATCCCATTTTGGCATTTCTTCGATGCATTGGGACCAGCCTTTATATTTTCGATGGCTGTTGGCCGAATTGGCTGCCAAATGTCGGGCGACGGAGATTGGGGAATTGCAGCTGCCGATATGCCAGAATGGTGGATGCTTCCTGATTGGCTTTGGTCATACGAGTATCCGCAAAATGTAAACAACGCAGGTGTCCTAATGGAAGGATGTGATCCTGAAAAATATAGAGAATTATACGGCCAAAGATTAACGGCTGAGCAGAGATGCTTTGAGGCTTGTGGCGTGAATTATTGTCATGAATTAGACCCAAAAGTTTACCCTACTCCAGTTTACGAAACAATAATGTTTACTGGAATTGGTTCTTTTCTTTGGTGGTTGAGAAAGAAATTGACTGTTCCAGGAATTTTATTCTTTATCACTTTGATTTTCAGTGGCATCGAAAGATATGTCATTGAAGGTATCCGTGTAAATGATAAAATTCCGTTCTTAGGTGCGGAATGGACACAAGCAGAATTAATATCTATCGGATTAGTATTGGTAGGAATAATTGGTGCATCTGTTTTATGGAGTCGCCGCTTGAATAGCCCTCCAGAAAAGGCATAGGAATATTAAATTGCTTTGCTCCTTAAGTCTGTTGGCTGAGCGAAGCCGAAGTCAACAAGCAAGGAATCGATCTTCGCTTTTGTACCCTTCGGCTTCGCTCAGGGTACGCGTTAAAAATATTAATATTAGTAATATAACAAAATTAGCAACCAACCGTTTTTAAATGCGTTGAATCTTGGGTTAAGAACCCATCAATCAACGCAACATGCTCACTTTCTTGTTAAATCCTGAAAACTTGGAATCACTTACTTTTCAATACCCAAATTGGTATTTAATATTTTGTGTCTTGGCTGGCGTCATTGGGGCTTTGCTCTTATACTTTCGCGATGACACCTTCAAAGACCAAGCCTCTTGGTTTAGATATGCCCTCGGAACGCTTCGTTTTTTATCCATTGGATTGATTGCTTTGCTTTTGTTGGAACCGCTTTTGAAGTCCCTGATTACAGAGACCAAAAAGCCGATTGTCGTCATCGCTCAAGATGTCTCTGAGTCGATTGGAAATGAGTTCTCAGAAGAGCAACGTACTGAATATCAAGGAATTGTAGAGAACCTAAAAAGCCAACTCGAAGAAAAATACGAAGTAAGAACTTACGGTTTTGGGTCTGAGGTACGCGAAGGATTGAGTTTTGAATTTAAAGATAAAGTCAGTGATGTATCAGAAATGGTACAGTCAGTTTATGATAATTACAGCAATCAAAATTTAGGTGCAGTCATCTTGGCATCTGATGGAATCTACAACAAAGGAAGCAATCCACTCTACACGGGTTCCAAACTCGCTGTTCCGATTTATACCGTTGCTTTGGGAGATACGACCCCCAAAAGAGACCTTTTAATCAAAAGAGTTTTTAATAATAAAATCGTTTATCTCGGTGATAAATTTAGTATCCAATTGGATATTGCAGCCATCAACAGTACTGCCTCAAAAACTAATTTAACGATTTCTAAAATTGATGGTGATCAAGTTAGAAAGTTAAAAGACATTCCAATCAATATTAATAAAAATGCCTTTTTCAATACGCAGGAAGTTATTCTGGATGCAGAACAACCAGGTGTTCAGCGGTTTAGATTGAGCCTTTCCAAAATTCCAGGAGAAGTCACCACGAGCAATAATACCAAAGATATTTTCATAGATGTTTTGGACGCGAGACAAAAGATTTTGATTCTTGCGAATGCGCCACACCCTGATATTTCGGCCATCAAACAAACACTTGAAAAGGCAAAAAACTACGAAGTTTCAACGGATTACATCGGCAATCTAAAGCAAAATTTGAATAATTTCGATTTTGTAATCATGCACCAATTGCCATCGATTTCTAACTCGGCGAGTACCGTTTTGGCGGCTTTAGACAAAAAGAGAATGCCTCGATTATACATCGGTGGGATGCAAACGGATTATAATGCACTGAACGGTTTGCAACCATTTATCAGTTCAAAAACGAATAATAAAAACACCAACGACGTACAGGCGACGGTGGCGACCAATTTCAATTTATTTACGATAAGTGAAGAAGTGAGAAATGGTTTGCCAAAATTTGCGCCGCTCACCTCCCCTTTCGGGGATTTTGAGGAAGTTGGAAATGGGCAGACTTTACTTTACCAAAAAATCAGTAAAGTTGAAACCAAATATCCATTGCTCACGATGGGTGAATCTAATGGAACTCGAATCGGAGTTTTGAATGCAGAAGGCATTTACAAATGGCGGTTGTTCGACTTTTTGCAAAATAAGAATCATGATATTTTTGAAGAAGTATTGAGCAAAACCGTTCAATATCTTTCTTTGAAAGAAGACAAACGAAAATTCAGAGTCAGCCATTCCAAAAATATTTATAACGAAAATGAGCCAATCATTTTTGACGCAGAATTGTATAACGAGAACTTCGAATTAATCAATGATCCTGATGCAACGGTGACTTTGACTAATTCATCTGGCAAATCTTTTCCATTCACCTTCAACAAATCAGGAAGGACTTATTCTCAAAATGTCGGTATTTTTCCAGTTGGAAATTACACCTATAAAGGGATGGTCATGAGTGCTGGACAAAAGTTAGATTACAATGGCCAGTTCAGTGTACAACCTGTCCAATTGGAAGGTTTTGAAACGACTGCCAATCATGGAATGCTAAAATTATTAGCAGAACAATCAGGCGGTAACTTATTGTACCTCAATCAATTAGCATCCCTTCCAACGATGTTAGAAGAACAAGGAACAGTCAAACCAGTCATCTACAACACTTCCAAAACTCGAAGCATCATCAACCTTCGTTGGTTGTTCTTTGGCTTGTTTTTGTTGTTAGGTTTAGAGTGGTTTTTGAGACGATTTTATGGGTCGTATTGATCGGAGCAGATTAAAAATCTATTCCTTTGAAGTAATCATTTTCCTTCGCTTTTAATTTAAGTGGAATAGTTGCGTGATGCGAGTTGCGGGTTACGATTACAAGCGACTCGCCTCTTACCTCTGTCCTATCACCTTACTCCTCTGTCCTCACTCCTCTCACCTCACCCCTCTGTCCTCTCACCTCTCCCCTGTTCCTAATCATTAAAAACAAAAAATCCCAAACCACCCGGGTCACGAATGATGATATTATCGACAATTCCTTCTTTGTTAAAAGCGGTAATTTCTTCTGTAATTGGAATATTTAGTTCTCGAATTTTGGCAATGATTTCTGGATTTTTTCCGCTATTAAAATAAGTCAGAGAAGGGTTGAAAAATAAATGAGGGCAACTGTTAGTCTTCATAATACTAAAACCAAATCCTTCAGAATTGAGTAAAACTATCCAACCTTGCTCAACGCCTCCCATCGCTTTTGAAAAGCCAAAGAACTCCCAAAACGCAACCGAAGCTCCAAAGTCAGTTGTCTCGACACTCAGCCCCATATAATTACCAGGAACGCCATAAGAAGCTGCCTCCGGCGTAAAATCAATGGGTGATTCTCCTTCTATCAAATAAACTCGAACACCACTTGGAGCAGCCAAAAGATATCCGCCATCAATCGTATTTATATTGGTTTGTTTCTTTAAAATTTCAATCTTATCCGACCAAGAAGCAGCAAACATTTTCACTCCAGCCCTTGCAGGTCTTGCAGAGTTTATCTCAATTAAAGCTTTTCCATCCGTTACAAAAGAAGAATCACCTTCTTGTAAAACCTTGAAATTCAGTCTTTTATAGAAATCGAGACTTGCTTTGAGGTTTGGGGATGGTGTTTGAATGTGTGCTAACATTTTTTACTATTTTTGTCTGAATCAGGATTTTCAGGATTAGAAAATTTTCAGGATTTCAATAAGTGGGAAACCTGAATTTAGATATTATCTTGAATAAAACAGAAGCGTTTTTCATTTTAATTTCTTATTTTGACCTGCCTGCAATCAGTCAGGCGGGTTTTGATTTTCAAGTTCCAACCAATCAAATTGATCTCCCCAGCAAGGAAAGGTATTTGTATAAATCAGGCCAACTTTTTCTAAAATTCTTCTTGAGCCGATATTTCCTTGTTGAACAAAACCACTTATTTTTTTAAGTTTCAAATCATTGAAGCCCCAGTCCAAACTTGCTTGTGCTGATTCATAACCATATCCTTTTCGCCAAAAACGAGGCATGAATCGATAACCTAAGTCGTAAAAATTTATTTGACCATTATAGGTATTATTATCTTCTAATTTCAAACCACTCCATCCCATTATTTCATTTGTATCTTTTAAAACTACCGTCATTCGACCGATGCCATTTCTTTCATATTGGGCAAAAACGTGTTTCATTATTTTCCGAGTTTCATCAAGCGACTTTACCGGTTTATTTCCAACATAACGTGCTACCCTTGGATCAGAGTCAAGCTCAAACATGGCAGGTGCATCTTCCATAATAAATGGCCGAAGTAAAAGTCTTGATGTTTCAATTTGGATATCCATACTATTGGATTTTAGAAATAAGAAGACAACAACATTGAGGCAATTAAAAGTTCAAAAATAATAACTTTAAGATTTAGTGAGATTAAAATTTAATGTTTCTTTTTGAACCGCAAAAGGCACAAAAGAGGTTTCACAAAAGAGGTTAAAAGTAAATCTTTTGTAGCATTCTTTTGTGGTCATTTGATTCTTTTGTGGTTCAATCAATTTTATTCGGAAACATTATTACTAAATTCGCACAAAACAGATTATTGAAAAATTCTAAAACATATTTACTGTTCTTTTTCCTTTGGTTCGCTCCTTTGTTGGGGTCGGCTCAGACGCATAATTTTCTTACCTATTCATTGGAGGAAGGCCTTCCGCAATCACAAATTTATGCGATGATTGAGGATGCGCAAGGTTACCTCTGGTTGGGAACTCAAGGCGGTGGACTGAGTCGATTTGATGGAAAAACTTTCATCAATTATGGTATTCGTGATGGTCTTTCGAGCAATTATATTCAAGCGCTTTTTGAAGATAAAAACGGTCGTATTTGGATAGGCACTTCAAATGGAATTTGTGTTTTTGAAAATGGGGCGATAAGAGATTTTTCAAAACAAAAACTTATCGTTCGAACAATCTATGAATCTGATAATCAGCTATTTGCAGCAAACAATTCTAAAACTTATGTTTTAAAAGATTCAACTTTTGAGCAGGTTAGGAATGAGAAAACTATTCCATTAGACGAAGTTGGTGTAGGCGAAATCAGAACTTTTCAAACCTTAGAAAATGATGACATTTTAATAGGCACTTATGGAAACGGATTGCATCTTTTTTCAAACGATTCGGTTTCAAATTTTGGGCTTAAAAACGGAATCTCGGCAAAGCGAATTTTAGACATTCAAAAAATATCAGAAGAAGAAATTTGGATAGCCACTCAAGATGCAGGCGCCATCCGATGGAATCCAGAAACCAACGAAATTCTCCAACTCAATGACAAAAATGGATTGCCCACCAATCACATCCGAAAAGTAATAAAAGACCGATGGGGCAATATTTGGATGGCAACATCGGCAGGTGGATTGGTCAAATATTTAGGCAAACAATTCGTCCATTTTGATAGTGAGAATGGTTTGAAAGGAGATTACGTTTACTCGGTTTGTGAAAGTACAAATGGAGCTATTTGGTTCTCAGAATACAACAAAGGAATTGGCCGATTGGACAGCAGTGGCATTACACATTTTGGAAAAGATTCTGGCTTTTTGGATGTAAAATGTAAAGCAATTTTCGAGGATTCTAAAAATAGACTTTGGATTGGAACGGAAGGAAAAGGTGTTGGATTATTGGAAGCGGACAGCTTTCTAATTTATACCAACGAAAACGGTTTGCCCTCCAATTGGATTCGTGATATTGTAGAAACAAATGACAGTTCGATTTGGGTAGCTACCTCGGATGGAATTGCGAATTTATTTAAACGAAATTCGATTTTATCGCTCCGTCCTTTTGATGATAAAAAGTATTTGAAAAGTGGAAACACCTTATCGCTTGTTTATCATGAATCGAAAAATCAATTATGGTTTGGAACGCAAACAGGTCGAGTCGGATTTATAAAACTTCCAGAAGGAAAAATTCAATTTTTAGATAAAAATCTAAATGCTGCCATCAGTTCTTTACGCATTGATTCCACTGATTATCTATGGATTGCTTCTCAGGGAAACGGAATTTTCAATATTAATTTAAATATTGAAGAACCTGAAATTACTGCTTTAGAATTCGACCAAACGCCATTGCCCAAAAACACTTATTTAGTTTCTCTGGACAATGAAAACAATCTTTGGGCAGGTACTCAATCAGGCGTTGATAAAATCATTTTGAATGAAAGTAGGCAGGTCGTTTCAATCAAACATTTTGGAAGACAAGAAGGATTCGTCGGTATTGAAACTTGTCGGAATGCCTCAATTTGTGATCAACTTGGACGGCTTTGGTTTGGAACGATTGGTGGCTTGACTTGCTACACACCAGGCAGCATTGAACCTGAACCAAAGAAACCAAACCTTCAATTTAAAGAAGTCAATCTTTCGTATAAACCATTGATAGACAGTGAGTTCAAAGCATTTTCGACATCAAAAGGAAATTTAAAAGAAGGTTTAGAATTACCTTACAATAAAAATAATTTAGGTTTTAAATTTGAGGCCGTTCATTTGGGTCAACCCGAAAAAATTCGTTATCAATGGAAATTGACGGATTCGGAATGGTCGCCTCCTTCTACTCAAAATGAAGTTTTATATTCGAATTTACAGCCAGGTGACTATCAATTTCAAGTGCGTGCTTGTGTCGAAGAACAATGCGCTGAGTTGTCTACCCCACTCTGGGAAATTCGTCCGCCGTTTTGGAAAACTTGGTGGTTTTATTTGATTTCTGCACTTTCGATTATCGGATTGGTGAGTTATGTTTTTTTTAGTCGAATTCGAACCATTCGTAAAAAAGCAGCAGCGAAACAACAGCAATTAGAAATCGAAAATCAATTGTTGCATTTGGAACAACAGGCGTTGCAATTGCAGATGAATCCGCACTTCATTTTTAATGCACTGAATTCCATTCAATCTTTAATCGTTTCTGGCGATGCAGCCAATGCGCGTTTGCAACTCGGAAAGTTTGCTGGTTTGATGCGAAACATTTTGAACAACTCAAGAGCCGAAAAAATCACTTTAGAAGAAGAAATTCAAACCCTCCAAAAATACCTCGAAATTGAACAACTCAATCGAAACAGTCATTTCAATTTCGAAATAAAAACATCTAAAAACATCTTCGCCGATGACCTTGAATTGCCTCCAATGTTGATTCAACCTTTTGTAGAAAATTCGGTGATTCACGGCGTTGCGCATTTACCGAAAGGAGAAGGAAAAATTCAGATTTCATTTGATTTAAAAAATGACGAACTTCACTGCAAAATTACCGACAACGGAATCGGCCGACAAGCCGCTGCTCAAAAAACAACTAAACCAAATCATCGTTCTATTGCCATGGAAGTTACGCGTCAGCGATTGGCTTTTTTGGCAAAGGATCGAGCGATAGAAACTTTGGAAGTTAGAGATTTGGAGAGCGGGACTGAAGTTGGGTTGGTGGTGATTGTTTGAGATTTTTTTGGGACACATAGAGGCACGGAGGAGCACGGAGATGCACAGTGATTGAACAGGAGCCTTATGGAGTTCGAGCGCAGTCGAGAATGAAGGAGCGAAGATCCGATTTCCATTTTTGTGCTTCTCGACTGCGCTCGAAGTACGCATCGTAAACAATAAAACCATTTTATAAATGCCCACAGCAATCCTAATCGACGACATGCCACAAGCCATTGAAGGCTTGACAAAAGACTTGGCGACATTCTGCCCTGAGGTGAAAATTATCGGCACTGCCGGAGGCGTCGTAGAAGGTGCCAAATTGCTGCTAAAAGAATCTCCAGACATTCTTTTTTTAGATATCATGATGGGCGATGGAACAGGTTTTGACCTTTTAGAAATATTACCAAAAACGGATTTTCAACTCATCTTTACAACGGCCTCGGATGAGTTTGCTATCAAAGCTTTTCGATATGCTGCGGTGGATTATTTGCTCAAACCTATCGACCCAGAGCAATTAAAAATGGCAGTTCAAAAAGCAGATTCAAAACTCAATCATCCGCCAGAACAATGGAATATTTTAAAGGAAGTTTATCAAAATCCAAAACTCCCAAATCGTATCGCACTGCATACTTTAGAAAAAATCCACATCACCAATGTCAGTGAAATCGTCCGTTGTGAATCGGATAGTAATTGCACATGGTTCTATTTCGAAAATCAACCTAAACTACTGGTTACCAAGACTTTAAAACAATTTGAACAAACATTGCAAGGTCAAGATTTCTTGCGCGTTCATCAATCTCACCTTGTTAATTTAAATTACGTCCGCGAGTTCGTAAAGTCCGAAGGTGGGTATTTGATGATGAAAAATGGCGACCATATTCCAGTTTCGGTTAGGAAGCGTCAATTGGTTTTTGATTGGTTGGAAGGGTGACAGGATTTTATTGATTTTAGGATTTTACAGGATTTTATCTAAAGATAAAAATCTTGTAAAATCCTAAAATCCCAGTAATCCTGTCCTAACAACATCCCCAATACATCTGCTGAATCAACTTCACATTATACCCCTCATCCGCTTTGCTCGAAAGCATAAAAAAGGTCTCTCCCCCAGTCTCTCCGAATTTCGTCAAAATCAAATCTACCTCATCATCACCATCGAGGTCGCCCATAAATTCAATGTATAAAGCACCCTCGTAATAGCCATCCCAGATGTGTACTTCTTGGTCTTGAAAAAGCACTTGAGAAGTACGATTTCCATCTTTGGTTCTCATTAAGGTGATGGAGTAATCAATAATTTTGTGAGATGGGCCGAACTCACTTTCAGCGTCTTCCATCGTCACCAAAGTTCCGTTGGTAATCAATTGGTAATCACCCCCTTGAGAGTAAAAAGTTTGAATCGAACCAGGCAATAATCTTTCATTGTTCGCAGAGATTCCATTGGTCGTTTTGTCATTGATTTCCAAACCATCGAAGACAAAAAGTGGGTACTCCTCATTTACAATTTTGAAATCTCGGAAGCCGTCATTTTCAGCAAATTCCATCGTTTTCAATTGAAAAGGATTAATCCCGAAACCATCTGAATTTCCATACAAACCGATGAAGTTTTCCTCGCAATCCAACTCACTCATTTCCATGTAACTACCGCGTAAAAGAGAAGGCATATTGACCTTTTCTAAAAAAGCATCAAACATGTAACCTTCGTGATTTTGGTAGAAGACTTTTCTCCATCCTGCTTCATTTCCTTCGATGGTTTCGGGGTTGTAGTTTCCAAACTCAATTGCGCCCGCCACCTCCGTTCCGGTTGGTAAAATCGTTACCAATTCAGAATCGGTGGATGGCTGTTCTCTCATAACAAGGCCGGACTCGGCAGTGACCAAAAATTGCCCATAATCTTCGCATTCACATTTGAATACTTGAGCAGTTAATACATTCGAAAAAAGGATAAAACTTAGGATAAAAAACATTGTATTTTTCATGATAAATATTTTATTAGTTGATAATCAATGGGTTATGTTATTTTAATGGGTGCGCGGTCGAGGGTACACGGTTCACGGTAAAACGAGTACTCGTCTCGCCGTGAACCGTGCAGCGAAGCGGCCGTGGACCGTGAACCGCCCTTAATCTATGGTGGTTTGTTTCAAGAAATTGCCAAATACATTGGCGTCTGTTCCACTCGGAATGATAGCGATATCGACCTGAGCCGCGAGTTCTTTATTGACTAAAAAAGTAGCGTATGTCGGGTTGTTCTGATAGACGGATGCAATGTCGAGTGTACGTTCCAATTCGACCTTATCCAGCTCACGTTTTTGATGGATTTTTTGACGGTCGATGTCTCTTTGTTTTTCTAAATCGACTTGAACCATCATACGTTTTTTGTCAGCGATGACTTGTCCGTTTTTGCGATCGATTTGTGCCTGCGTTTCTGCTTTGGCGAGTTCTGTTTTGCGGCGTGTTTCTTCGGTTTCAGCTTTTATTTTTTCGATTCTTTTTTGAGCAGTTGCTCTGGCCATTTCTACCTCGGCATCTGCTTTGGCTTTTTTCTCTTGTGCTTTTGCGTTGGCAAGAGCGATGAGACTTTGCTGGTCGATTCTTTCCAATTCTTGTTGTCTCAACCCCTTCTCCTCCATCGCTTTGGTGTAGGTGGTTGGAAAAACAATATTGGTCACAATGACTTCTTTTACAGAAATTCCCTCGTCTGGTAAATTGACCAATAATCGCTCACGAATGCTATCTATGAATTCCTCCTGTTGACTATTAAAAATCGAATCAACTGACCCAAAATGATGCGCCGTATTTCTAACCAATTCTATACTTCTTGGGAACAACACGAATTTTTGAAAGGTATCTTTTGACTCATATTGACCGAAGAACAATTGAGGCGATTCCACTTTCCAACGAAGACTGATATCTACGCCAACCGGTACTCCATCGCCCAATCGAGCATCGAATATTTGGTACTGAAAAATATTGTCCTTTTGAATTTGAAAGGTCGGTTTTGAGTCTTTGTTACATGCAGCCAAAAATAGAAAGCAACCCATCATCATTAATACATTTCTCAAATTGCGAATCTTCATGTCGTGTGGTTTTTATGATTTAAAAACTGTTTACGACTGCAAGATGCGGGTGTATCAAGGTTGTTTTCTCAGTGAATTAGAATTCGTAGGGGTTGGGTGAGAAAGTGTTTTTAGCTTAAATGAATTTGAAACCTGACTAATTCAAATTATTAATTTTCTGCTCAAATATGAATATGTATTTTCACCAAAAATTAAATTATGAAATCATATTTAGCATTAACATCAATCATATTTTTTTGTATCAATTTTAGTTTTGGTCAAATTTCTTTAGGAGTTGGATTCAATATGCCTATTGGGTCTTATAGAAGTATAGAGGACGGTTCAGCGAATCCAGGTTATCAAATAACAACTTCATGGGATAAATCAATTGATGAAAACTTTGGATTATCAACTGGAATTTTGGTTGGGCAAAACACAATCAATGAAAATTCTATTAAGTACCTGAACAGTTCATGGTCTTTTTCAGCACTTGAATTAGGATTATTTTTTAAACCTATGGATAATTTAAAAATTAAAGGTTTGTTTACAACGGGTATTTATGGGACGCCGATAATTCAAGGAGAAAATGGAACCTTTACCTTAAATAAAGTTAGCCCTGGATTAGATTTCAGAGTAAATTATAGCTTTAAAAACAAATTTATTGGAACAAATTTTCTTTACTCGAATCCAAATTTTGGATTGCCTAATGGAACAGAAGAACAACGCATTACAAGTTTAGGATTATTGTTTGGTTTTAATTTCTAATATCGAAATTTATTATCTTCAATAGTAGGTCATTTTGAATTGGTAACTTTCAATTCATACCAAGCAATAACAACCACAATCAATATCTCAACAACAAAATAAGCAACTCCCAAAGCCGTCAATTTAGAAAAATGAATAACCAATAAACCAATCGAAAGCACGCAGTAAAACAAATTAGCAATCGCAATTCCTTTCAAATAAGGTCTCCAATTTTCTTCAACTCTGAAATAGGATATCAAATCATAAAGCGCAAAAAAACAGGGAATTGCAGCAAGGAAGTATAATTGATTCGTTGGCATTCCGATAAACGATTGGAGTTTTACTAAAACTACGCCCAACAAAAATGCAGAGAGCATGGCACCTAAACCGTCGATTAGAAATAGTTTTTTTGGAATGGATAGCATTTTCAAAATCTAAATTTTATAAATTAAAAGTCATCAATACTTAAATATAAGTACCAAAATCAATTTCACTCAAGAATACTCCAAAACCCGAAAACAGCATTACTCCAAAAAAATAAATGTAATAAACGTAGGTAAAAGTATAGCAAACCTCACTGATAGTGTAGAAAACATTTAAGTTGAAAACAAAAAAACCGTAAATACTAAACATTACAATTGGTATAGATATCAATCTAAAAACTCGTTTTACCTTTAAAATCTGCGACTTAAAAAGAACTCCGATAAAAAATAAAAATCCTGAGATCATGGAAAAAGCCAATGGGATTAATTCGATTTTGTCTTTGAAGTCAAGTAACGCATAAATCAAATTATACTCCTGAATATAAAAACTTTTACATACTGGACTATTTTGTTCAATTGCTAAAATCGGACATGTCAAAACCACGTACAGATAAGCTAAACCCAATAAAGGACAAATAACATATTTCATAATGAAATTTTAAACCCCCTCCTCTCTCCTCCTTTTCAAAACCAGCGCCTCCATCTTCTTCCTCGCCAAAATCAATTGAGATTTAGAAGTATTGATACTTACGCCAAGGAGTTCAGCGATTTCGCGATGTTTGTAGCCTTCCAAAACGTAGAGGTTAAAAACGGTTCGATAGCCCGTTGGTAAAGTTTCTAAAAGTTTGAGCAAATCTTCCGCAATCAATTTATCCTCAATGGTGATTGCTTCGGAGTGGTCGAGGTTAGGTTGTATTTCTACAGAATGTTTGAGGACATTTTTTTTGCGCAAAAGCATCAAAGATTCATTGACGACGATACGACGAATCCATCCTTCAAAACTTCCATTTCCAGAATAAGAACTGATTTTAGTAATTGCTTTAAACAGTCCTTCAATCATCACATCCTCCGCATCTTCTCGATTTTTGACATAGCGAAGGCAGACCCCTAACATCTTCGGCGAGTAGGTGTCGAACAATGCTTTTTGTGCTTTACGATCAGCACATTTGCATCCTTCTATGATGTCTTTTTCTGTCACAAGCTGCTTTTGAAACGTTGTAAGTTGAAGGTTTTAGGTTCAAAGTTATTTAGTAAGTAACTTTCAACATCCGACTTTCAACTTCAAACTCAATCACTATGATGCTAAAAAACACTTTCTATGGTGCGTAGCAACAGCTCGAAGGTATGATTTTTTCAAAATGTAAAAAATTAGACCCTCGGTAATTTGGAAAATGACCGTTGGAATTTGACTTTTGGAGCACAACTTTAAACATGGAGATCCTACACCGCCTTTACGACATGACCGCTTTTGGAGAAATTGCTTCC
>CALHBQ010000429.1 GCA_937930815.1 uncultured Saprospiraceae bacterium
GATAGTACCAATTTGCGGAAATTTATCAGCAAGTATTTTTTGAAAGATGATTTTCGAAGAATAAAGGACACTGGTAAAAAAGTATATGTCACCGTTTCCAATTTGACCAACGAAATGGTTGAATACAAATCAACTGACCAATGCGAGTACGACGAATTTTGCGATTGGATGTGGGCTTCCGCCAATGTTTTGCCTTTCATGAGTTTGTTGGTCAAGAACGGTAAAGAGTACGGCGATGGCGGTTTTGGCTGTGCGATTCCAATTCAAAAAGCCATTAATCAAGGAGCAGAATGGATTGATACAATTGCTCTCCGCCCTGTCAAAAAGATAAAAAGTAATCCTCCGTCAGAGGATGTATTTGACATTTTGACGAAGACATTTGACTTCGTTTTAAATCAAATAAGTTTGGATGATTTGATGATTGGCCAACTGGAAGCAAAGCATCATCAGGTGGATATCAATTATTATTACACGCCGCGCATTTTGTCGGATCAAGTTTTTATTTTTGATCCTGAGCAAATGACTAATTGGTGGAAGGAAGGTCGAGAAATGGGACAGAAATCTACCCCTGCCACTCAATGTTTGAACTTTAGACTAAAAAATTCACCGAATGCTTTGGGGCAATTGGGAGAGGATATGGAATTGATGTAGTTTTTTTTTTGGGGACACATAGTTGCGCGGAGAAGCCCAGAGATTCACAGAGACACTCACGACTTGTTTACTATTTTTAAACTAAAATAAACGATATGTATTTAGCAGATTTCACACCGATTCAACCTGAATTTGGAATGCTGTTTTGGACTACAGTTATTTTCTTTCTTCCAATTTTTTCAATCATTGCGCTTGTTGATATTTATAGAAATGACTTTAAAAGTCAAAAGGCCAAAACGATTTGGATTATTGCGATTATGATATTTTGGTTCATTGCTCCAATCCTATATTTTTTTAATCGGAAAGCGTTGTTTTTTAGAAAGTGAAGTTTGATTTTTTAGGAACGCGAAGGTATAATATAGATTCCCAAAAGTTCCCAAACATTTTAAATATTCGAAAACAAGAAATAGATAGATTTTGTAATTTCTGATAACTTTTTCTTTCTTTCTTTCTTTCTTTCTTTCTTTCTTTCTTTCTTTCTTTTTAAAATATCTTGGCCTTAGATAACTAACAATTAAACTAAATTAAAGATGAAAAAGCAATTCCTTATTTTTTTTCCAATTCTATTTTTTTTCGTTTCAGAAATTTTCAGTCAGGATTTAACAGTAAATCTAAGTGAAGAACTTAAACTGGAAAAAGGTTATAATTTTAGCAAACATCTAAAATCAGATGAGACTGGTCATTACCTTTTATTTTATCGATACAAAAAAATAACTCCAATAGTAAAAGTGACCAATAAGATATTTTATACATTAAAAAATTATGATAATTCTTTCAACGAAGTTTGGAGCAAGGAATTTGCGGAAAACGAATATTCAAATTTTGTAAACCTAAATGGAAAAATATATGCTTTAGGTAACGAAACTAACAATGAACAAAAAAACTCAAAATATTTTGTAGCTAAAGTTACATCCGAGGGTAATATAGGGGAGAAAAAAAGAATACATACTCAAAGAGAAGAACAGCCATATTCGAAAATGGTTACTTCTGATGACAAAAGTAAATTTGCAATAATTCATCATAATGAAAACAAGCCTAAAATTGATAAATTTGAATATAGCATTCATGTTTATGATGATGATTTTGAATTGTTGTGGAGCAAAAATGTTAAAACTCAATTGACTAAAGAAAAGTTCAAATGGGAGGACATATTGTTAAATAATAGTGGTTCTATTTATTTTCTTGTAAAGGATTATGAGAAGAACATTTTTGTGGAGAAAAAGAAAAAAAAGGGGGTAAAAGGGAAAGTAGCGGCTTATAAATATTCTATATATCAAAATGATGATCAATCAGATGAACCAAGAATTTTATCAATTGATATTGATGATAAATTTGTATGTGGTGCCACAATGGCAATAATTGGGGAAGAGCTTATATGTGGAGGCATGTACTCCAATACCTCCAAATTTAAAACTAAGATTGATGGTGTTTTTTGTTTTAAATTTGATAAGAAAGGCGAATTGATTCAAAAAGGGATAAATGAATTTACAAATAATGAAAAACTAAATTTCAAAAACATAGAGGGGACAACTTTGATGACAATAGGAAAAAAGGTAGGCGCTATTTATAAAGTTAGGATAGAACCTACTGAAAACGGTTCTTTTGTATTGTTAGCTGACATGAGTAAAATTGGTGTTTCTGCCAGTTCAACAACAACTAATTATTTTGATAGTTTCGAAATCTTACTTTTTAGTATTTCAAAGAATCTAAATATTACTGATATTGATTACATCCCTAAATCTCAGAATTTTATGGAAAGTTCTGAAGATGGGTACAACTATTTATCCTTTAGAAATCTTTCTTTTAAGAAAAATGGAGTTCTTGTTCTTTTTAGTGCGTTGAATAAAAGTTTTAAAAAGGGTGGTGTCATGGCTTTTAGCTATGATGAAAGTAGTGGGGTAAACAAACAAAAATTAGGAACCGAACTTGAAAAAGAGTTGATTGTTTTTAACGACTCTTTTAAAAGGGTAAATGATGATTCCATATTTTTTGTTGCTAAAAGGCCAAAAAGAGTTAAAAAAGGATCTCTAATGCTGGGGCTAATTAAAATTCAATAAAAGTTAAGTCCTTCTCAATGCAACAAAAACTTGAAAAATGGCGGCTCATCCTCGGCGAAAAATCTGATAAAAAAGGAGATGTACAACTCAAAACAGAAGAGTCGAAAGCGATGGATAAAACCCTCGCCGCTGTTTATGATTCAGAGCGAAAAGGTGGATTGGGAAGTTCATCGCCCAATATCAATCGATGGTTGGGGGATATTCGAAAGTACTTTCCGACGGAAGTCGTACAAGTTATGCAGAAGGATGCATTGGAGCGGCTCGACCTTACGCAAATGTTACTCGAACCAGAATTGTTGGAATCAGTCGAACCTGATTTGCAATTGACCGCCACACTGCTAACGCTCAACAAGGCGATGCCCGATCGCACGCGCGAAACTGCCCGTATCGTTGTCCGAAAAGTCGTTGAAAAACTCGAGAAGAAACTCAAAAATCCAATGCGTGAAGCCATCGAAGGCGCACTGCGCAGAGAGGTCAGAAATCGCCGTCCCAAAATGAATGAGATAGATTGGAACAAAACCATTCGAGCCAATCTCAAACATTATCAACCTGAATACAAAACCATTATTCCTGAAAATTTATACGGCTACGGGCGAAAAGGGCAGGCACTCAAACACGTAATTTTGGCATTGGATCAATCTGGTTCGATGGCGACTTCGGTGGTTTATGGGGCGATATTCGCAAGTATTATGTCTTCGTTGAAATCGGTCAAAACCAGTCTCGTTGTTTTCGATACAGATGTGGTGGACTTCACGGATCAAATCAGCGATCCAGTAGAATTGCTTTTTGGAACGCAGCTCGGTGGCGGTACCGATATCAACAAAGCTTTGGCTTATACAGAGAATTTGGTCGTTTCTCCTTCCGATACGGTTTTGGTCTTAATAACTGACTTATACGAGGGTGGGAGTGAGCGCGAGTTAATACGTCGAGCCGCTACTATAAAAGCTACGGGTGTGCAATTTATTACTCTTTTGGCGCTCAATGACGAAGGTGCCCCATCTTATGATCGGCGAATGGCTGCGCAATTTGCTACGATGGATATTCCATCTTTTGCGTGTACACCAGACTTGTTTCCTGAATTGATGGCGGCGGTGATTAATAAGCGGAGTTTGCAAGGGTTTGGGACGCCGCCAGAGGTGGTTTAGCCTTAGAATAAGTCCAAAAAATATTTAAGAATTTAATTGATAGAATAAAGTGGAAACTATCCCTCTTTGGAGAGGGTGTCCGCCGCGGCGGACGGGAGAGGAATTTTAAAATTAGTGAAAAATTCCTCCCTCTGTCTATCGACATCTCCCTCCAAAGGGAGACAAGTTACTCTTAAGATTTATTTTGAAAATGGCTTCATAATTACCTCGCCCAACAGTTGTTTAAACCATAAAACAATTAACCATGAAGCCATTTATTTTACCCCAACAATTTCTTCACCACCTGGGAAATCATCTTCCCATCCGCTTTTCCAGCCAATTGCTTGGAAGCCATGCCCATGACTTTACCCATGTCTTTCATGGAAGTCGCACCAGTGGTTTCGATGACTTTTTGTAGAATAACTTCTAACTCAGCTTCGCCCATTTGTTCTGGCAAATATCTTTCGATGATTTCGATTTCTTCTTTTTCTTTTTGAGCGAGATCTGCTCTATCTTGTTTCTCGAAAATATCGAGAGATTCTTTACGTTGCTTAACCAGTTTTTGAAGCATTTTGATTTCTACTTCTTCAGTGATTTCGTTGCCACTGCCATCTGTTTTTAATAACATGATAGCGGACTTGATCGCTCTAATTCCTCTCAATGCAACTTGGTCTTTTGCTTTCATTGCAGTCTTCAAATCTCCTGCAATTTTCGTTTCTAATGACATTTTTAAGACAGATTTTAATAAAATTAAAAAAGTTCGGACTCCGAAAAGACGAACAATGATATTATAAATAATTCCTTTTTCGAAAAATAATACTTTTGATTACCTTGAATCTTCTATTTGTTTAACAATTTTCGACACTATTTTTGGTACTAAAAACAATGTTAAGTCATTTTACGTAACCATATAGGTGTCGTGTGAAATTTTTACATGCGCTCATTGGTTCTTTTTCTGCAACTTTTTACGGGAAATTGAACCTTTGAATATAGTCTAAGTGATGACTAAAATAAATTAAAGTTTTTCGAACCGAGTAATCCAGTTTAATGAAAAAATTTCTGATTGTAATAACAGCCCTTTTGGCGTTTAGTTCCGTTTTTGCCCAAAAAGCCGATTTTCCATGGACGGATTTTAAAGAAACAAATGTTCAGTTTCGAACAGAAGTGGAGCGACCAATTGTTCCCAACAAATATCGGACAGTAAAATTGGACAAGTCGGCGATGCAAAATGTATTGAGCCAAGCCACAATTAAGGATCTATCCAATGGAATGGAATCTAACTTATTGATGACTTTCCCGATGCCAGATGGAAGCAATCAGGTATTCAAAGTATATGAAGCGCCAGTAATGCATCCAGATTTGGCGGCAAAGTATCCTTCTATCAAATCTTATGCTGGATTTGGTATTGATGATCCGACAGCTTATGTCCGATTTGGAACTTCACCAAGTGGATTTCATGCAGTGGTAAAATCTGCTAGGACAGGAAGCTCTTACATTGATACTTATTCAAAATCAGACACAGATCATTACATTGCTTATTTTAGAAAAGACTTTGAAAAAAAGGATGGATTTGATTACAAATGTAAAGTAGAAGCACACGAGCAGGTCGTAAAAGATTTGATTTCAGATGAGCAACTACAGATGCGAGGCGGTGATTGTCAGATTAGAAAATATAGGTTGGCTTTGACTGCTAATGGTGAATACAGCGTTTTTCATGGCGGATCCGTAGAGTTAGTTTTGGCTGAATTGGTAAAAGCAGTTAATCGAATAAATAGTATTTATGAAATTGATTTCTCCGTTACTTTAGAATTGGTTGCGGATAATGATAAGCTCATTTACTTAAATCCGAGTAATGATCCATTTGGTAATAATGTAACTGGCGGAATGTTGTCCACCAATCAACAGGTTTGTGATGATGTCATTGGAAACGATAATTATGATGTTGGCCACATTTTCTGTACAGGAGATGGAGGATTAGCAAATTTAGGAGTTGTTTGTAATGATAATAATAAAGCACAAGGAGCGACTGGTTTGCCCAATCCAACAGGCGATCCATTTTGGGTAGAATATGCTTGTCATGAGTTAGGTCATCAATTTGATGCGAATCATACTTTTAATAACTCCTGCGGAAATAATCGAAGTTCGAGAAATGCAATGGAGCCAGGTAGTGGTTCTACGATAATGAGTTATATCGGAATCTGTGCCCCTAATTTAGGAACTACTGGACAAGCTGATCCATTTTTTCATGCGCAGAGCTTGATGGAAGTTTATGATTTTATAACAACAGGAGGAGATGGTTGTGCCATAAAAACACAAACTGGAAATAATAATCCTACTGCTGTCGCCGGGGAAGATAAAATACTTCCAGTTTCTACTCCTTTTGTCTTGGGAGGTTCAGCGCAAGATGATGGCAATAGTACATTGACTTACACTTGGGAACAAATGGATCCAGAGATTGGAGCAATGCCTCCACGACCGACAAATGCCGTTGGCCCGATGTTTAGATTTATTAACCCTGACGAGACTCCTGAAAGATATTTTCCTAACCTAAATGATTTGGTAAATAATGTGACCCCTACTTGGGAAGTTTTGCCATCGGTCAGTAGAAATATGGATTTTAGATTTGTCGTAAGAGACAATGCTCCAGGAAATGGCTGTGTTAATGAAGATGATCTTCAATTGACTTTTGATGATAGTGCTGGGCCATTTATAGTACAAGCGCCAAATGATAATTCTCAAACATGGTTGATAGGGGCAACTCGAAGAGTATCGTGGGATGTAGCAAATACTGACCAAGCACCTATCAGTTGTGCTAATGTTGATATCCTTTTATCATTGGATGGAGGTTTGACTTATACGCTTTTGGTTGCAAATGTAGCCAATGATGGGCAGCATGATATCGTGGTGCCAGAAGTATTGACGGAGGTGGGAAGAATTATGGTGAAATGTTCCGACAATTATTTTTTCGATATTTCTAATGAAAATTTCTCAATTGAATATCCACCTGAGCCAACATTTTTTATGACGGTGGCTGAAACAGATAAAGCTGTATGTAGTGATCAGGGAGTTACTTTTGATATTGAATTTACTTCTTTGTTAAATTTTAATGAACCGATATCGCTTAATTTATCAAACGTACCATCTGGTTCTGCTATTAATTTTTCAAATAACTCAATTACACCTCCTGGAAATAGTCAATTGACTATTGCTGGATTAGAAAATGTTACCTCGGGAGTTTATCCCATGACACTTACAGGTACAACGCCGTCAAAAACAAACTCTGTTAATTTAGAATTGACTGTTTATAATGGGGTGCCACAAGCACTCGCTATTGCTGCGCCAACTAATGGTCAGATGGAGGTCTCTTTAAATGAAGAATTACAATGGAGTGATAATTCAGATGCTGACACTTATCTTTTAGAAGTTGCAACTTCACCTGCATTTGGTAGCACCGTAGTTGCATCCGAAACAGTGAATGCAACTGTATTCTCTATTGAAGATTTGGACTTAGATTTCGGAGTAATTTACTATTGGAGAGTAACACCTACCAATCTATGTGGAGTAGGTGCTGTGACGGATATATTTGCTTTTAAAACCTTGCAACAGGCATGTACTGCTTATCAAAGTTCCAACTTGCCAGCGACAATCAATATTCCAGAAGCAGCGACTTATACTGAGGTAATAACGATTCCAAATGATGGAAATATTTTTAGAACAAATGTCCTCGTTGAATTTGAGCATACTTGGATTGGTGATTTGTCTGCAAAACTAATTTCTCCAGCTGGCACAGAGGTGGAGTTGTTTGATAGACCTAGTTTTCCTGCTATCTCAACGGGTTGTAGCGAAGATGGAATCCGAGTGATTTTTGACGACGATGCTGCGTTGACGGATGTGGATTTCGAAGCAACTTGCAACGCGGGTACCTTTGCTATCGAAGGGGTTTATCAGCCTATAGGTTTGTTAGAAAGTTTAGCCAACGAAAACCCGAAAGGTGACTGGACATTAGAGTTTTCTGATGCAGCCGATTTAGATGGTGGGGCGCTGGTGGATTGGCAAATTGAAATTTGTCAGGCTTTAGCGCCATTAGTTATTCCTGATTTGCTGACTAATCAAGCGTTAGATGTCAATCAAAACGAATCAGGTTTTGTTGCTGCGAATCTTTTGATGGGAAGTTCTGCTGGAAATGCTTCTTCAGATATTATTTACCAAATTCGTCAAAACGTAACGCAAGGAACCCTTCAATTGGGAGGAGCTGCGATAGGGGTAGGAGGTACTTTTACTCAAGCTGATATTGATAATAATAGTTTAACATATCAACACAATGGTGGCACTGCTGCCAATGATAATTTTACGTTTGATTTGTTCAACTCATCAGGCGGTTGGTTATCCAATCAGATTTTTAATATAAATATCGAATTCAATACCGTAGCTGTAACAGCCAGCCAGACAGGAATGATTCTTTGTAACGGAGCGAATAATGGGCAGATCACTATCAACGGTTCTGGAGGTACACCTCCATTTGAGTATAGTTTGAATGGTGGTACTTTTCAATCAAATAATGTTTTTGATCAATTGACGCCAGGGGATTATACGCCAATGATTCGCGATGCAAATGGATTTGAACAAACTGCACCAACTATTACGATCAACGAACCTGCGCTTTTGACAGCTGGTAATAATGTGATGAATGATGTGGTTTCTGTTTCAGTTTCTGGTGGAACTGCCTTATATGAATTCAGTTTAGATGGTATTAATTTCCAGATGTCGAGTGTGTTTATGAATGTTGCCAATGGTGCCTATGACATCGTTGTACGCGATGCAAACGGCTGTCTTGCTTCTACTTCAGCACTAGTTGCTGTGAATAGTTTGGTAGCATCTGCGACTTTGATCAATGACATCACTTGTACAGATGCCAATGATGCTCGTGTCGAAATTAATGTAGCAGGAGGAATGTCTCCTTATTTATACAGTCTTAATGGATTGCCTGCTCAGATGAGTAATGTTTTTGAAAATGTTTGGTCAGGTTCGCATGTTGTTACAATTTTTGATTCCCAAGGTTTTCAAGTGAATACCAATCAAATAGTAGTGACTAATCCAGCACCAATAGTAGCAAGCCTTTCAACAATGGGTAATGTCATTACCGTTACTGCTTCGGGAGGAACTGGTGTTTTGAGATATAGCATCAATGGTGGTGCATTTCAAACCAATAATACATTCACAGATTTAATAAATGGAAACTATTTAGTTTCTGTCAAAGATGATAACGATTGTGTCCTTACGGAAAATACAACAGTTGCAGTCAATGGAGTAACCATCTCAGCCAACGTGATACAAGACAATGTTTGTTTTAATGAAAATATTGGAATCATAGAAGCGATGGGTGCAGGCGGAACTGCTCCTTATCAATATCAATTGAACAATGGCAACTTCCAAGCGAGCAATCGTTTTGAAAACCTTGCTCCAGGTAACTATACCGTAACGACCAGAGATGCAGATAACTTTACCCAAACTTCTGGAAATATCAATATCAGTCAACCTTCCCAAATCAATGCAACTGCGACGGGAACTGGTTACGATATCACTGTTTCGGCCAATGGAGGAATGGCGCCGTTAGAATATAGTCTTGATGGAATGACTTATCAGGGAAGTAATATTTTTAGAAATAATACTTCTGGTAATTATACAATCTATGTAAAAGATGCCAATGGATGTGTCGTGACTTCTAATGCTACTATCAATGTAACCGCATTGGGTCTTTCAGGAGTTATTACGACTCCAGTCCAATGTAATGGAGAAGATGATGGAATCGTCACAGTGATGGCTTCTGGTGGATTTGCGCCGTTTACTTATAGTTTAGATGGGTTAATTTATCAATCGAGTAATGTGTTTGCAAATTTGGGAGTAGGTAATTATACTTTTTATGTAAAAGATGCAGGAGCGTTTGTTGAGACGTTTGATATTGAATTGGTTGAACCAGATTTATTGGTTTTAGGTACGCCTACTTTTGCAAATGAAACCATGACTTTCAATGCAACTGGAGGAACTGGTGCATATGAATATAGTTACAATGGTGGAACTTATTCTTCAGATAATTCAATTGCTAATTTTGAAACTGGCCGAGATTATATCGTCGTTGTCCGTGATGCCAATGGATGTGTCAAAACAGGAACCTTTAGCCTCAGCGCAGTTCAAGCAAGAGTTGATTTAACGGTTGATTGCTCTGGTGTGAATGGAACAGATGTTGAGGTCATTGCTTCAGGAGGTTTGTCTCCTTACACCTATTCGTTAGATGGAACCAATTTCGACTCAGGAAATATATTTACAAGTCTTCCTTCTGGTGATCAGACGTATTATGTGATGGATGCCGCAGGTTTTCAATACACGTTTGTTGCAGAAGGGATTCCGAACTATCCAATGGTTGCTACAGCTGATGTGGATTTCAACGATGTAGAAATTACGATTGCAAATGGTGTTTCTCCGTACAGATACAAAGTAGATTCGAATCCATTTACATTCTCCAATATGTTTGTTGATTTGACCGATGGTGACCATGTGTTTACGGTTAGAGATGGAAATAATTGTGAAGTTTCTATTATAGAAACAATTACAACTTCGAGCCTTGATGATTTATCCAATCGTCTGTTTTTTGAAATTAATCCAAACCCGTCAAGTGGTTACGTTACTTTAAAAATGAATCAATCAACCAACCGATTGATGATTGCACGCGTATTCAATGTAGCAGGGGGATTAGTTTACGAAGAGAAATTTGCAAAACAATCATCGTTATTTGAAAAGAATTTTAACCTTCAATTACAACCAGGAAATTATCTGATGACAATTGAAGATGGCCAGTTCTTAGGTAGAAAACAGTTAGTTATTGTAAAGTAATTCACACTGCCAATCGCCATGCTCCTCTGTGAATCTCATTGAAATAACACTGAAATTCACAGAGGATTTTTTTTGTTTTAAAAATGAACAAACGCTTCTTACATGAAAAACCTAACTTTATTTACACTTTTTGTCTTTTTTACTTTTCACTTGTCTGCTCAAACCACCACACAATACTCGCTGGTTTCCGTTCTTTTAGAAGATGGAAAAACGATTGAAGAATTGGCTTCTTTGGGCTTAGAAGTTGATCATGGAGAGTATGTTCCAAATCGTTATTTAAGAAATTATTTTTCTGATAAAGAACTCGAAAAAATTCATAATGCTGGTTTTCAAACCAAAATTTTAATTGAAGATTGGAATGAGCATTTTAGAAATAAAAAGATTAAAAACAGACGTGTAGAATGTGAAGATGGCACGGGCTCTACCGTTAAAGAATATGAAATTCCTACCAATTTTAGCTTAGGTGATTACGGAGGCGGATATTATACTTATCAAGACCTATTGGATATTTTGGCAGATATGAAAGCCAAATTTCCGAACCTTATCACAGAGGCAAAGCCGATTGGTAATTTCTTGACACACGATGAAAATGAGATACTTTGGCTACGTCTTTCTAACAATGCGGATGTCGATGAGAATGAACCTGAAATACTTTACACGGCTTTGCATCATGCGCGCGAACCGATGAGTATGAC
>CALHBQ010000430.1 GCA_937930815.1 uncultured Saprospiraceae bacterium
CCGTGTACCGTGTACCTTTTACCGTGTACCCTCTTTTCATTATCCCAAATATTTATAAAGTCCACGCGGCAGTATTCTGGAAATAACCGCAATCAATCGCCAACGGTTTGTGATATATTTTACAGAACGCTTTGATTTAATCCCTGCATAAATTTGCTTGGTTGCTTTTTCATTACTTGCCACCCAAAACATTCCTTTTTGTCCTTCCGTCATTGGTGTATCTACAAAACCTGGGCGAATATCCGTTACCGTAATCGGTAATTTCATTTTATACGCCTTGATGCGCAATCCCTCCATATAACTTGCCTGATATGCTTTCGACGCTGAATATGCAGGCGCATGAGAACTCCCTCGAATACTCGCAATCGAACTCACGCCCACCAAATGCCCTTTTCCTTTATCACGAAAATATCGAAAACCCCAAGCCATAATTTCTGTAAAAGCGACCACATTCAAATCATTCGTTTCTTTTTCGTGATGATATTTTAGGTGTTTGTTGACGCGACCAATTCCAGAATTCATCACCAACAAATCAAGTCCTCCCAGTTTTCCAACCAAAGTATCCAACTCCTTTTCATTGTCTGTTTCTTCGGAAGCAGCATCCCAACTTTGAACCACATATTTGTCGGGCGCAGTTGCCTGCAATGCGAGCAACAACTCTTGCCGTCGTCCCGTCACACCTACCTGATAGCCATCCGCCGCCAATAATTTTGCTAATTCGTTTCCGATGCCAGAGGTGGCGCCTATGATGATTGCTTTTTTCAAAAGTTGATTTTTAGTAATCGCCCAATTTATTGGGCAGATTTTTTTAAGTATTTTCAAGAGCCAGCCCAATAAATTGGGCGGCTACAATTTTTGAACCGACGGACCGACGCACTTACCCCTTTACCAATTTCCCCTTCCCAATACGCACGCCATTCTGCCGCAAGGTATAAAAATACATTCCATTTGAAAGGGGATACAATGCTATTGGAAAAACCTTTTGACCACTCGGTAAATTTTGTTGTAAAACGACTCGACCTAAAGCATCAAAAATTATTATCTCCGCTGATTTGTGAAGTCGTTGATTTAAATTTAAATAGGCTTCTCCTTCGGTTGGGTTGGGGTAAATGAATGATTCGACCGATGTAAATTCAAGTTCATTTGTATTTGAAACAATAATGCTGACGGTATCACACCAAGTATCACTACCATTGACATTGCTCACGGTTAGGCAAACCTGATATTCTCCAGAACTATTGTAAATGTGATTATTGTGCGGCTCATTGCTGTTGTTTCCATCTCCAAAATCCCAAAACCACTCTGTAGGTGCCCCAACTGATAAATCTCTAAAATGAAAAGTATCCACAAAGTCTTCATATCGAAAATTGGCAACGGGTAAGTTATCAATACCTAAAGTATCGCAAGCACTGCCATCTATAGGGCCAAGTCGATAGTTGGGATGATTGGCCATTGTGCCATCATTAAGCGAAGGGAGTAATATTCCTCTTTCCTCGAATTTTGGATTTTCTCCAATATCAGGATCATGGATAACATGCCAATAGGGATTTCCTCCTGTTGTTGCAATATAAATTTTCCCATCAGGTCCTAATTGAGCCATCCAAGGAAGAACAGAGATAAAATCAAGATACCTATAACCATCCCACTCCCCCAAAAGCTTTTCACTTTCTGATATATCTTCTTCCCAGGTATCAAATTGATAGAAAGAGGTATTAACACAAAGATACAAGTACCGTGAATTGGGAGAGAAAGCAACTGGCCTACTTAATGAAGTTGCTGGTATGTAACTAAGGACTTGTTGATTACTCAACCTTCCTGAACATCGATCAAAGTCAAATATTTCTATAAAACTACCAATATCAAAAAAGTTTGATGTTGAGCGAGCATATTTACTTCCATCTGGAGAAAAAACGGCTTGTCCAACTCCATGCCCCTCTAATATTGGAATCTCTATATGTTGTGTATCAATAGAGAAAATACCTGATTTATCTAAAAGAATTGTGTAAAAAAACTGATTATGAAATTCTGGTACTAATATCCACCAATCTCTTCCATTCGCATGTTTCGTGGCTGTTAACTTACCAATATCTAAACTATCACTAACTAAGAGAATACTTTTTTTCGTCATTTTACCCTCTCCTCTATTTTCATTCATATCTACTTTGGAATAATATAAATCGGTTATTTCACCATCTTCTGCCCTTGGTTCATGAAAAAGATAAAATTCATTTTCTTGGTCTGGTGAAGGTAAAATCACAATTCCTTGTCGCAATCTTATTTGATTCCCCCAAGCTCCTGCATTAAAACCTTCACTGTTTTCAATAGTTTTTTCCTGATTGTTAATTAAAGAATCTCCATTTGTGTAAAACAATAAATCACCCTTTTCATCACACATAATTCCCAAAGTGTGTTCAAAATCCATTAACCTTTGCTCAAAATTAATTGTCAGAGGAAATTTATTGAAATTTATTCTTGAACCGCCAAAAGGAAAATTATTAGGATTTTCTCCAGGTTCATAAAAACTATCATAGCCAGTCATCCAAATATAATCATGTTGAGCAGGCAAATTCGGATTCTGAGCAAACATGGAACAAAAGAACATTCCAAATATTGCGGTTAAGAAAGTGTAGTTTATTCTTTTCATAATCTATGGATTGGTTGAGTTTTAGTGGGTTTCATAGGTCAAGTTCTTGGGAGGAACATTATTTTTTTTCAAAGGAAAAGGTACAAATTTCATGGGGTATCGCAATATAAATATTGGTAGAAAAAATTTGATCAAGAGCGAGCTGTCTCCCCCGAAACGAGTTCGGGGCAAGCTCTTTGGAGGGAGATGCCGATAGGCAGAGGGTGGAATTTTCCACGATGTTTAAGTAGTCCACCCCCTTAATCCCCCTCCGAAGGGGGACAAGTAATGCTCAAACTTTAGCAAAAATACTTAATCGATTTAGCTACTTTGTATTTTTATCGGTCGGACGGCTTTGAGCCGGCTGACCGATCCTAAGCACAAATCTATTGTCTCAAAAATGAAATCGTTTTTTCAATATCATTACTTATCACGCGATCTTTTTTGAGCATCGGTACTTTTTCGCGATAAGCGGCATGTAGTTTTTCTAATTTTTTGCTGGTTTTCAGTGGTCGCTGCAAATCAATTGCTTGCGCTGCGGACATCCATTCTATGCCTAATATTCGCCAGAGGTTTTCGACAATTCTATAAGTTTTTGTGGCGGCATTTGCGGCCATGCTTACATGATCTTCTTGTCCATTACTGGAAACAATCGAGTCAATCGACGCGGGTGTACAGAGTTGTTTGTTTTGACTCACAATCGACGCGGCGGTGTATTGCGCAATCATCAACCCCGAATGCAATCCCGGATGTAGCGTCAAATACGCAGGCAATCCACGCAATCCCATCATTAATTGAAAAGTACGGCGTTCGGAAATATTGCCTAACTCATGGAGCGCAATGCCGAGGTAATCGAGCGGCAAAGCAAGCAATTGTGCATGAAAATTCCCTGCACTAATAATCGCATCCGTATCACTAAAAATCATTGGGTTATCCGTCACCGCATGGATTTCTGTAGCAATCACTTGGGTCACATGCTCAATCGCATTCCATGATGCGCCATGCACT
>CALHBQ010000431.1 GCA_937930815.1 uncultured Saprospiraceae bacterium
GCGACTCGTTCAACTTCCAACTTTTAACCTCCAACCTTCAACTTAATCTTATTCCACCTTTTCTCCTTCGAAAAGGGAGGTAATACCATTACCAAAAACTTCTTCCAAAATCAATCGATTATTTTCCCAATGGATAGAAACTTTTTCTTTTCCTTCGGGTGTATCGAAGGTTTCGAAATCACCATCCTTATCGAGTGTGAAAATTAATCCGTCAATTTCGAATGCATCACCACTTTGGTTGATGAAAACGATACTTGGATTTTTAGTAACTAAATCACGGCCATCTACGCCGGCGTTTTCGACGGTGACTTTTGTGATGCCGTCATATTGGCCACAAAGAAGCGCACAATCGTTAAAGTCTTTGCTGCATGAAAATATCATGAGCAAAATGAAAATGCATGGGAGGATTTTCATTGTAAGTGTAAGTTTATAGCTACTTGATTTATGTTCAGGGATTTCTTACAAGTAGATTCGTGTGAGTAAATATTATAGTTCCAGGCGTAAAATAAATTCTTGTTGTTTTCGTGATTTTTCGGAAATATAATATGAGGTCAAAAGATTTAAGTTGAATGTTGAAGGTTTCTCGAGGGACTCATTCAAGATTCAACTTCGAGCTTTCAACGTGAATTCTTATCCTTCAACTAATTCTCTTCCGGCCAAAGTAAATGCTTCTAAATCTCCGAGTAGCGCTTTTGCTTGTTCGGCGATTACATTCAATTCATCTACATTTTGTTCCAATTTTTGGCGAATAGAACTTGCTACCAAAACCATATGAAAGTCGTTTCCTGCTTCCAGTACTTCAGTGATTTTGTTGACGCTGATTTTGGCTTCAATGTAGGATTTATCCCACTTTTTACGCAAAACTTGGTTCTTTTGAAGCTCCTCATTTCTGAGTGATTCTTTGCTGATGTTGTTGCTCAATTCATCCAATTTTGCAAAATACGCTTCTGAACTTTTTCCAACTTTATCAAATCCTTTTTGCAAATCATTGTACCGTTTCATGATAGAAGTCCAATCCTTTTCGAAGTCTTTGGAGACTTTCGGTAAATCAGGATCTTCTGCCGTGAGATCTTGCTCTGCTTCTTCAAGGCTTGCTACTAATTTGGTAGAAAGCTTCTTACGGTCTTTTTCAAAATTTTCAATGGATGATTTCAAAACATCTCCGTGCTTTAGTGCACTTTTGGTTTCTTTATATTTACAAGAGCCCAAAACTAATAGGGCCATCAAAATCAATAAAATTGATTGCTTCATTGTATTAAATATTGTTGTAATGTGTTTTACTTGGAAATAGGGTAGGAATGTTTCATTCGGAAGGGAGTAATCGGCAAATTTACGTTTAGAACCTCGTATTTTTATAAGTTTGTGCTGTTTTTGAAATTTATATAAACTATTGTCAAGACTAAGTCAATGTTAAAAAAAGTAATAATCGCTTCAAAGAACCCCGTAAAAATAGCTGCGGTGAAAGAAGGTTTCGAGAAAATGTTCCCTTCTCAAAGCTTTGATTTTGAGGGAGTTGGAGTGCCATCGGGTGTATCTGACCAGCCTATGTCACATCAGGAGACGCTTACAGGGGCAATCAACCGAGCAGATAATGCGCGCAAAGAAATACCTACCGCCGACTGTTGGGTTGGGGTAGAGGGTGGTATTGAAAAAATGGATGGACATGGAGAAGCATTCGCCTGGATTTATGTGCTTTCAGAGTCCCTTTCGGGAAAAGGCAAAACAGGTTCCTTTTTTCTACCTAAAAAAGTAATGGACTTGGTCGATAGCGGAATGGAACTGGGACATGCAGATGATTTGGTTTTTGGTCAGTCTAATTCAAAACAGAAAGGTGGCGCGATTGGGTTATTGACTAATAATGTGATGACTCGCCAAAGTTTGTATGTGCCTGGAGTGATTATGGCTTTGATTCCTTTTGTAAACGTGGAATTTTATAAATAGATGGTTTCTTGAATTTTAATTATATGCTGATTTTTAATTACAGTAACATTTTTCTTGAGATTTTTTCATTTTTTGCTATCGCCCAAAAAACGAAACAAAAAAAGCTCGTTAGATTCAAAGGCCTGCCGGCTGAATCTAACCTGCCTCCCGCCTGAAGCGTCGAGTTCACATAATTCTGGCAATCTGGATTTCATTTTTTAACAAAGCTATCTCTCTAAATAATGGATAAACGCCCCGACTTAAACGAACACATTTCACAAGAAGATTTTCTCGATTTTTATTGGTTGAAAAATGAGTTGACTACTTTTTGTAGAAACAACCAATTGAGTTCGGCTGGTTCAAAAAAAGAAATTACTGATAGAATCGCTCATTTTTTGAAAACGGGTGAAAAACTAAAACCTATTTCAAAAAATAGAAAATCGACTTCTACATTTGATTGGAACAATGAGTCGCTTTCATTAGAAACCATCATTACTGACAATTATAAAAATAGTGAGAACGTCCGAGCCTTTTTTCAAAAGCAGGTAGAAAAGAAGTTCAGTTTTAATATAAAATTCATGGCTTGGATGAAGGCCAATGTGGGGAAAACATTGAAAGACGCCATCCAACAATGGGAAGTAATTGAATTAGAAAAGAAAAATCGAACTGCGCCAAAAGTTATCCCACCTTCTCTCGAATACAACACTTATATCAGAGATTTTCTAAGTGATAATCCATCGCTCACCAAAGCGGATGCCATTCGGTATTGGAAAATTAAGAAGTCAATGAGAGGGAGTAATAAGTACGAAGCAAATGATTTGGAATGATTGAGTTTTAAGTTGAAGGTTGAATGTTTAAAGTTTCTCAAGCGTTTCGTTCAACTTAGAACCTTCAACTTTCAACATTAATCACCCAACTGTTCGCTGCAATTTTTTCAACAACTTCATTATTTTCAAATTGATAGATGGGCTGACGTTGAAAAACTGTTCATTGATGAGTAACCAATCTTGTTCTCTTACTACGGAGATGATGTGTCTGTAATCAATCCGTTGAGCTTTGAGGAGATGTGCGCGCCAATAGATGGCACGGTCGGTCATCGCAAAACCTTCTTTACAACTACCCGCAATACTTTGGTCACAGATGAAAAATATCTTTTCGTCTTTTTCAGATTGGATAAATCGTTTACTGGCGTTTTCCAGTTTTTTGAGTGGCATTTTTACAAAATCGAGGTAAGCTGGCTCTGGTTCGTTTTCTAAATCAAGATAGTCGAGCACCATGTCGAAGATATCAATGTCTTCATCATTTTGATACATTAGAATCTTTTCTGGTAAGGAAATCGGATTCAAATCTTGACAATGTTGGATGATGAATTGATCGAGCAAATTCTCAAAAGCCACATGTTTATAACTCTCTAATTTGAATTGAGCATCTTTCTCTTTTCGCTTTTGCTCAATGACATCATAAACACTTCGTGCATTGATGTCGAGGACTTCATGGAAACCGCTTTCTTCGATTCGATTGACATAACTGCTGTACTCGGCAGGGTGGTGTTCTTCTTCTACCCGTTTTTTCAATGCATCAAAAAACGATTGTTTGAGTTGCCAGATTTCGGCAGCATTGGAGTAAGTGCTACCTTTGGGTGCTTCCTTTTCCGTTTTGGGAGGAGGGGTGTTGAAAATGGTTTCTTCCTCAACAGGCGTTTCTTTCTTTTTCTTTTCGAAAAGAGAATTGCCACATTCGATGCAAAACTTGGCGTCCATTAGATTGGGTGTCGTACAATGCATGCAAGAAATCTCTTCGACCAAGGTACGAGAGCCGCAATCATGGCAAAATCGCGCATTTTCAAATAATAATGCCCCGCAATTAAAACAGTTTTTCAATTTTTGTAGTTACGTTTTCTAATTAGGTTGAAAGTTAAAAGTTTTGAGTTGAAAGTTGAAGAAGACGCTCATAGAACTTAGAACCTCCAACTTAAAACTTTCAACTAAAAAAATAACAGTATGCAAGATCAAAATAAAGGATATTTTGACGAATATGAGAATTTGAACTTCCATCCGTACAATATTTTGATGTTTTTGGTGCTTTTTGGGATTTGTGCGCTGTTTCTGTCGCTTTCTGCGGCGTTTATTTATACAAGAGTGCAGGCTGATTTGCCTCCTGTACAACTGCCATCGATCTTTATTTTGAATACTTTGGTACTAATTGGGAGTAGTTATACCCTACACCAAGCAAAGAATATGTTCCAAGCCGATGATACAGACGGGTACAAAAAGATGATTCTTTATACGGTCATTCTTTCCTTTCTTTTTTTGATTTTGCAAATTATCGGTTGGTATCAATTGTTGGCGAGTGACTACTTTTTAGGAAAGGATAATTCTACTTCTTACCTCTATTTGATTTCGTTTGTTCACTTTGCACACGTGGTGGCAGGGCTTCCTTTTTTGATGCTTTTCTTGAAAGCTGCTCG
>CALHBQ010000432.1 GCA_937930815.1 uncultured Saprospiraceae bacterium
GATAATATTAATGATGGAGTTTTTCTGTCTTTATCATGCAGTCAAGAATGATAAGGACATGAAATGGTTTTTCCTGATTCTTCTTTTTCCTTTTATTGGGTCAATGATTTACATGTACACCAACATGCTTTACGAACCAACAATTGATGACATCAAAGAAACCGTAAAAGAGACCATCGAACCTGATTACAAAACAAAAAAGCTCGAACAAGCTGCTGAATTTTCTGGAACTTTTAATAATAAAATTCGGCTTGGTGACGAGTACACCGAAAAGGGACGATACGATGATGCCATTAAAATTTATAAGTCTTGTTTAGAGGGGTTCAACGCTGATAGCCCAGAGGTTTTCTTGAAATTATTGAAAGTCACCTACCTCAAAGAAGATTATAACGCAGCCGTCAGTTATGGCAAAAAACTGGAAAAAGAAAGGCATTTCGAAAAAACGGATGAGAAGATTGCCTATGCTTGGGCATTGCATTATTCAGGCGACTCAGAAGCAGCAGAGGTCGCTTTCAAAAGTATGGGCGGTTATTTTTCAAACTACAAACATCGCTTCGAATATGCGCTTTTCTTAAAAGGACAAAATAGAAATGACGACGCGCTTGCGCTCACAAAAGAACTTTTGGATGAGTTCAGTCAAATGGACAAAAAGGAACAACGTATGAAAAAAGAACTATTCAAAGCGATAAAAGATTTGGAGAAAGAACTGAAAGTCAGTTGAATTTAAAATCGCAATTTTAAAATAATCTCCTTTTCTTCAAATTGATAAATCGCTTTAATTATCCCCCTCTTTTTTGCAGTATCAATTGATTCAGCATTGGCAACTAATTTTTCAAAATCAGCAATATATTTTTGAGGTTGATAAATTGCAATACTTAAACCTTCAGCCTCTTTTTCAGACAGCCAAGCAGGCAATAAAATGTTTGCATATCCAATTTCTTCATTAGTAGTTTTTCCTTCTTGGACAGTGGTATGCGTAACTCTCGGATTTGGAAATTGATGATAATGCGTAATCATATCATTTTCAATTATCAACAAAAAAAACTGTGAAGTGGGAATGATTCTTAATGGTAATTCGCCCTCTCCTTTTGAGATCTCAGAGATAGAAATTTTATCCCCTTCAAATTTTAAGTTTACGACATAATGAAAATCATTATCGGCTAACTTTTCAGATTGAGTGCCACGAGCGACACCTTCATTTTCGGCGATTTCAGAAACTGGTTTTTGTTGTTCTTGATTTTGGGCGGGTTGATTTTTTTTGGAACAAGTTGAAAGAAGGACGAGGAGAAAAAAAGCTATTCTCATGGAAAGAGATTTTAAGTAACGGATCAAATTCTTCAAAAATAATTGTTGCCGGCTATCTATTTCCTAACAGATAACCGGCAACAAAAGTGAGACTATTTAAAGATTAATACCATCCAAAATCATGGTGTTTAAAGGTATGAATATAATCCTTATAAATTGCTTGCAAATGATAATTTGAACTATAAGGAATCATGTATCCGAACCAGTTCGTGTTGTGTACAAATAAATGATCCGAACCAGAACCAGTGTCTTTGCAGACTGTAAAATCATCATTAGTCCCCAATGCCCAACTTCCTACTTTTTGACGCTGATATCTTCCGCTCAAGGCAGTCCCATTAGAACTAAGCCTTGCAAGGTATTTAGTTGTTCCCCAGTTGGTTGAGTTGTAAGCAATCAGATCTTCCTTGTTATCACCATTGTGATCTGCCACAAAGAATCTGTCCCCATTTTCCATATCCCAACCAGGGATGCTATTGTCATATCGTTTTACATATCGATAACCGCTACCCGTTGAAGCTAACATCACTAAATACTCGAGCGAACCCCAATTTTTACCATTGAAAATATAAAGATCATCTTTACCATCTCCATTGAAATCTGCCACATAGTATTCGTCATCAAAACCACCTGTCCAACCAGGTAAGTTTGCATGATATTCTGCTTTAAGAGAAATTGAGCGGCCATCTGTATGGAACATCCTTGTCGTTTTATATTGCGTGTTCACTGCGATAAGTTCATCCTTTTTATCTCCATTCACATCTGCTACAAAGTACTTGTCTTTGTTGGTCATGAAGTGCCCAGGCATGTAACGATCATATCTTTTCACATATGCAAAAGAAGAACCTGTCGATCGGAACATCCCCATATAGCCTCTATCCCAATTAGCATTGTTAAAAATATAAAAATCATCTTTTCCATCCCCATTGAAATCGCCAATCTTTATTTGATCGCCTCCTTTCATCTGCCAGCCGTTTAATGAGCGAGTATAGATTCTAAGACATTCAAAACCAGTCGAATTAGATTTTAATAATCCGAGTTTTGGGTTGATTGCATGAGGATTAAAAACCAATAAATCGTCTTTTCCATCTCCATTAAAATCTCCCGTAAAGAATTGGTCATTTGGCCTAACAAACCATGTTCCTCCTGCACCTTTGATTGCTTTGGTCGTTACTTTTGAAGATTTAACACGGTAGGATCGGCCACTTCCCGTAAACCCATCTGGAATACCAAGTTCATGTAACGTCAGATAATTACCATAATGAATGAGTACATCCCCTCGACTATCACCACCAAAATTTCCTGAAATTACTTTTTCAAAACTAAAATTACTTAAAGTTTTGTTTCGCTTTCTGATTTCGTCATAACTTGGTGGGTTAAACAAGTTATCATTCCCATTCATGGTACTTCTACTAGTCGGTCGATAGATGCAATCTTTTTTATAAACTGCTCCTTCAAACGCTCCTACATTATACTCAACTGGCATACCAGTCGTTCCTCCTGAGCGTCGAAAAACACTCCACTTTGAAGAGTTTTCATCTGTATCAACATTTCGTCTTGCAGCCTTGGCAAGATCCCCATCACTCGGATCTGCCGTAAAGCAACCAGGACGATCATACTCATCTGCCAAATCGCCAATAGAATGTCCCAATTCATGGAGGAGCACCCTGTTGGAAGTAGATTTAGTGATAGACAAAACGTCGCCGTAAGAACATCCGCCAAAACCTGTTTCATTTAAAATGACGACTGTATACTCTGCACCAGCAAGTCTGGTGGTAGAAAGCATACTATTTATTCGGGTTCTTGTATCTCCAGAAAAAGTCATCCAACAACAATCCCAACATCCTGAGTATCTCATGTTGAGTGCATTGTTTCTATTGACCAAATTTTGCTTTCCACAAGACTCTCCTGGTTCATCATTTCCAGGAGGACAAACATATAGGTCTATGCCTGATTGCACAGAATTCAAATTCACTCTCCATACATTTAGCGCATCTTGAATTTCAGAAAATACATCATCAATTCCACCATTTTCGTGTGTAAAAATTGCTTTGAAATAATTATCAACCAGTCTATTGAATTCTGGTTGTTCGGCGGCTGTAAAACCGTCGCCAACGAAAACGATATCGAATTTCTGGGCAGTTGTTCCGTTTCTTAAAAGCGCAGTTTTGGTCTGCGCATTGATATTTGAAATCAGGCACCATAGCATGGCTACACTGAATATATATTTTATATTTTTCATTTTATTTATGGTTATTGTAGTTTTTAAAATTTAAGCGATTGCCACTGTAAAACATTGGTATTCAATATTTTACAAAAAATTTCAGCAAATTGATTGAAAAAAATTAATCGAACTTTGGAGCAGCTACTTTCAGTTTAGTAAGGTTAACGGCTTTTATCTTTTGGTTCAATTTCAGACCGCGTCCAAGTTCACTTCTCATCAATTTATTCTGAGATTTTCGTTCAAAAAGATCAGCCAATCCATTCTTTGTTTTCACACTTGCCAACTCCAAATTAATACCTTTAGAAGTTGCTTTATTGGCATATTCATTTGGCATTTTTACAGTAATGTAACCTTCCTTAAATTTTACAGGTTTATGAAAAACTCCGTTATCTGGATCTGAAATAGAGGTTGCTTCCAATGGGTTGTGAGTCGCTGCCATATAAACTACTTTTCCAGATTCACTGCCGACTAAAGCCATCTCACCATAACCCGAATATTTATTTTGAGGAACATATGCACCTTCTGCATACTCAGAAGAAATTGGCTCTATTCCGTTTTCTGTCACCTTAAATGTTACAACGAGGTGCTTACCTTTATTTAAGTTAGAAACATCTGGTGAGAGTGATCGGCTGGCTGCCATTTTTGGGTTAACGGGTTTGTCTTTTGCGACAATGGACTTTGGCGAAGCCATACTGCTTCCACCTTTCAATGCAGGTGTTTTACCTTTAAAATAGGCATCAGTTGATCCACCTTTGAATTTTACAGAACTGGCTTTTAATTTCAACGCATCAGACATTTGAGCACCCGAAAATTTTTTACCAGAATTACGACGATTCGATTTATTTTCAGATTGCATCGGTCCAGGCTTCTTTGTTTCTAAAGTTGAAACCGATCGCTTTTTCCCAGAATTAAATTCCTTCATTTCCAAACGGTAAGAGAATTTACTTTTAGGAGGAAGGATTCTTTTGAGACCTTCTTCAATCGGAAGGTTTGAAAATGAAGCGTTGACTGGCATTCCTTCATCTGCAGTGGCGGCAAAAACAATAAGTCCTTCTGCGCACAACTGGCTAATAATTTTGTCCAGTGGCACATTGGATGCGCGAACTGAAAACGTTTGACTTTCCGAGTTATATTTTACGCTCGGATTTTGTGCCATGGCTATACCTCCAGAAAAAAGAAGGAAGCACAAGGCTAAAAGTGTTTGTTTCATTTTAAAATAATTTTGTGTTAACAAATAGTTTTGAGGGCTACTCTGATCCAAATAGATCAAAGCAGCTTTAAGAATTCCGAAAAAATTGGTGAAGATTTTTTTTTAAGTAGTACGGGTTGTATTAAAATGTATAATTATTCTTAAAACCGTACCCTTTCACAAATAACAAGCACTATTTGTATTACTATTTGAAAGACCTTTTATTCCTTTTTTTTAATTAAAATAGCTAACCCATTTTCTGATTCGATGATCTCATAAAAGGACTTCACATAATTGATCATTGATGCTTTTTCTTTCTCATCTTTAAGTTGACAATTTTCCATTAAGCTCAAAAGTTTTGTTTTCTTTTCGAGTAGCTGAGCGATTGGTTTTTTGAGAGCCTTTGCATCTTTCCCTCTCCATTGAAAAAGTCTTTCTCTGATATTTTTAATTGGTAAATCCGGGTGAGGTATCGCATATTCTGCATTGACCAAACCACTATAATCAAAATCATACGGCACTGGAATCGGAGCAGAATTTCCTTCTACTGTCACCAATTTGATGTTATGACGTTTTGATAAATTCCAATCCGTATTGCCTATCATGTATTGAAAAAGTACGAGTAAATTATAGGAATCAATATCAATCGTTTTTATCTTTTTGACAGATTTATCAAGTAGTTTTCCGCCCAATCGTTTGGCCATTTCTTTTTCGTGTTCGATTAAAAAAGCCATTTTTTTTGAGCTGCTGTTATCACTTTCTTTTTGTTTAATTTGTACAAGTGCGGGGTGCGCTCTAAAACTTTGATCAGTCAATTCTTGATACATTTGATAGCAAAGCAATTCCTTCATAATCAAATCTTCGTAGCCGCTTTTGTCATGGCAAGGAGTGACCAATTTGAGTGTTTTGTATTTGGCTAAGTTTGATTTCTTGAGTAATGGTTTCGGAAATTTCAAACGCAGTGGTGGCAAGTCGCAGATATTTTTTCGCGTTTTTCCACGCGTTCCTACTTTTATTTTTTTAGTAACTAAAGAGTCCTTCTCATCTTTAAAACTAAAAGAAGCGGGATAGTATTTCTCCTCTCCTTTCGTCAAAATCAACGAGTCAAAATCGGCTGACAATTCAAACTCCAAAAGGTCATCGTTGCTCAACTTATCGAACATACTTTGTTTATAAACCGTTTCTTTTTTCGATTTTTTTTGTTCTGACTTACAGGAAGTAACCAGCAATACAGGCAGGCATAAAAGCAACGCTTTTAGGCATTTCATTTTGAAATTAGGGCACATAAAATAGGTATTGGTGTTTGCGTAAAATTAATTCAAAACGCGTTTATTCATTTGGTCGTCGATTTCAAAATATCCATCTTTCGTAATTAAAAGTACCCTCAAGATACCTTTTTTCAAATTAGCAGCATGGTATAAATCAATATTTATTACCCGCCCGTTATAGAGCCATGAGATATTTTCGGCATCAACAACAGTGTGCCCGACCACTACCCTTTCCACTCCAAAAGCAGAAACGATGGTATCAACCTGCCCTTGCCTCAATTCTTCAAATGACATTCCCCTGTACCAAAGCGGGCCATTTCTACCAGTGATGAGTTGGGATTCAGGTTTCAAATTATCCCACGAAGAACTTACTGCCTTCCTGAATAACTGATTTACCTTTTCAACCGACCAACCTTTTTCAGCCATTTCGGGATTCAATCCTCCATGTAAAAAAAGGTTGTCTCCAATTTGTTCCATGCAATTTTTGGTACGGAGCCAGTCTCCCAACACAGACCCATTTGCCAACCATTTTTTATAAGGAATCTTGATTCGATTTGCGAACATGTCATACTTTTTATGCACGTCTCGAAAGTCTCCCAATAGATTAATTTGTTCATGATTGCCTAAAATAAAATGGACTTTTCCACCTGCTGCTTCAGCCTCTTGTTCCAATTTATAAACCAACCAAAGACAATTAAAAACCTCTTGTCCACGATCAAAAAAATCACCCACGAGTACGAGGTGATTTTTTCCATAAGTCCAATTTAGGTCTTTATTCATAATGCCCAAGCCAAGCAACATTTCTGCAAAAGCATCAAAATTTCCCTCAATATCTGAGATGGCAACCAGCGAGTCAGGTAAGGGATATTGAGAAGGCGGAATCGTTTCTTCCTTTCGTAAAATAGTCGAAAATTCATAACCCGATTTGGTTCTAATTTGAACGAATGCTTTTGCCGTATCTGCAAATATAGTATCGGAAATAATCGGAGATTTGTTCTTTTCCCACTCAACCTGAATAGTTTTTATTTCACCTGACTTATTCTTAAAGGCTAAAGAATTGATTTGTTTGGTAGAAATAACTTCTTTAGGTTTTTCTGGTTTTGGGTCCTTGCAACCAACCAAAAAAACTATCGAAAGACCTGCTATCAAAAAAAGTATTCCATCAATTTTAAAAGCAGGTTTTGAAAAAGACATTCCTTTGTTTTAGGTGGTTTCAGGTTTAATTCCAGAACAAAGATAAACTTATTTCACAAGAGGCAACTCTTCAAAATGTCTTTTCAAAATTCGTTCTAAAAACTGTTGATCAATTTCATCAAAAGAATTTTTCAAAGAAGAATCGACATCAAAAACGGCAATCAAATTTTTATCCTTATCAAAAACTGGTAGGACGATTTCCGATTGAGAATTGGGATCGCAGGCAATGTGATCTTTGCCTTGCGCTAAGGCATGAACATCTGCCACCAATTGCGTTTTTTGCTCTCGTGCTGCTTTTCCACAAACGCCTCTCGAAAAATCAATATGCAAACAACCCAACGTCCCCTGATATGGACCAACCACCAATGCGCCATCATGTACCATATAAAAACCAACCCAATAATAATAAGGCAAATAGGTTTTCAAAATACAGTTGATCGTCGACATT
>CALHBQ010000433.1 GCA_937930815.1 uncultured Saprospiraceae bacterium
ACAATACAGCCCTCATCATATCGACCTGTACCATATAATACGCCTGGAAATATTCCTCCGAAAAACTTGATCGATTCTGCTTTCAAAGTATCGATTAATTCTGGAACATTCATTTTTGCTCCTTCAGCAATCATCAGGTAAAATACTTCTGAGTTGCCTTGCTTCATTGCTCGAACAGTTTCGAGAATCGTCTGCGTCGTTGGATTGTTTACTAACATCAGCTTGTAACATTTGGGAACGTGGGAGACACTCGTTCAGGTTAAAATTGTAATTGATTCAAGTTGCAATGAATAAATGATAGAATACTAAAATGAGTAAATAGGACGCTATTGCTGGAGCGTTTCAAAAATCTTAAGCAATTGGAGTCTATTTAATCATTTCAAATTTATTCATTTTGTCATTATTTAAATAGATCGCAACTTAGATTAATTAATTGAGTGCCGACTCTTCTTTTAAAAGTCTATAAATCGTGGACTTACCTATATCCAATTTCTTTGCCACTAACAATACATCATCGTCATATTTTTGTAAAAAGTGTTTGATGATACGATGTTTATATTCTTCAAGGCTCATTTCTTCTGACATGAAATTTTCTTCTCTTCTAACCGAGTTGAATTGAATATCATCTGGCTGAACCGTTTTGCCATCTGCCATCACCGCTGCCAATTCCATAATCGCCTTTAGCTCACGCACATTTCCTGGAAATCTATATTCGAGCAATTTCTTTTTTCCTTCTTTTGAAATTTCCAGTTTCCCCATTTTTTGGGTTTTGGAAAAATCATTTAGAAAGTGTTGACCGAGCAGTAAGATATCGTTTCCTCTCTCGCGAAGCGGGGGTAAACTTACATTCAAACCAATCAACCTATAATATAGGTCTTCTCTGAAATTTCCTTTTCGAACTTCCTCTGCCAGATCTCGATGGGTCGCTATCAATATACGGGCATTGAACTTGACTGGTGCTTCTCCTCCGACTCGCATGATTTCTCGCTCTTGCAAAGCACGAAGCATTTTTGCCTGATGATTCAAATCAAGTTCTGCAATTTCATCTAAAAATAAAGTGCCATTGTCAGCCAATTCGAACTGACCTTTTTTGCGCGTAAGCGCACCTGTAAATGCGCCTTTCTCGTATCCGAACAATTCGCTTTCTACTAACTCATTTGGAATCGCACTCATGTTCACTGCAACGAAAGGCCCTTTTTTTCGAGTCGAATTATGATGGATAGATTTGGCAACGACTTCTTTCCCAGTCCCAGTTTCACCAGTTATCGAAACCGTGATATCTGTCTTGACCGCTTTTTCTAAAAGTTGAAAAATGCGCAACATTGGTTTACTATTTCCGATGATGCTGTTTCCAAATTCGTATTTAACATTGAGTTCTTCACGGAGCGTTTCGACTTCGTTTTGAAGTTCTTGACGTGTATTGATATTATTTAAAATATTGATCAACCTGTCTTTTGTCTCCTGATCTTTTGTGATATAATCGTAAGCGCCATTCTTGAGCAGCTTCACCGCCGTTGCAATATCTTGCTGACCTGAAAGTATTACCACATTGATTCGCTCATCGAACTGCTTTATTTTTTTCAAAATCTCCTCTCCTGTCATATCAGGCAAAGTATAATCGAGCGAAATGATATTAGGACGTAATCCTAAATTTCTGATGCACTCCTCCCCTGTTCCAAAAACATGGACTTCGTAATCTGGATTTAACTCCATGATGTACTTGACCATCCGTTGGTACATCGGATCGTCTTCTACAACAAATACGCGAGTGGTTGGTGATTTTTTTGACATCGGATCTATATTTTTTATTCGAATCTTAAGCGTTACGTGTCTCCCTTTGGAGGGAGATGTCGATAGACAGAGGGTGGAATTTTCATTGAGCAAAGGAGTAGTCCACCCCGTCCGCCGAGGCGGACATCCCTTGCGAAGGCCCAATTCTTTGGGCAGCTCTACTTCATACCACTCCAACAATACTTTCCAAAAATTACGCCAAGTCTCATTTTGGGAAAATCATTCTCATAATTGGAAACAACGAGTTAACTCATCAATCATAAACCACTGATAATCAGCTATTTAATCCAACGGCACAGGACATGCATATAGATAATCAAATGATTAATTATAAAAAACGAATCATCATGTCAAACATAAGAAAAAGCTTTACACTACAACTTTTCGACTTTTTAAAAAATACAGACTACGCTTTATTGAAGTGGGACGGAACGATTGAAGCATTAATGGAGGAAGGTTCTGATTTAGATATTCTAATAAAAAAAGAAGACCTCGCTTCTATTATAGAATATGCGAAAGGGCAACCTGAAGTTTTAAAATCAAGAATCGAAATCAAACCCGATGTAACGCATCTTTTCTTAATTCTTTGGGGTGGAAAAATGCTTCAAATTGACTTGCTGACAACTTTACAACGCAAAGAAATTGTATACGGATCTTACACCGAGCTATTGGCGAACACTCAAAAAATAAATGGAGTTAAGACTTATTCAAAAGAGGCTTACTTCAGCCATGTAGTGCTTTTCAGTTTTTTGAACAACAGCGGCATCAGCCCAAAGCACTACGAAAAATTTAAATTAATGGGGGGAAGTGAGAAGCTGGTTCATGGCTTTAACAAAAGCTACAGTACCAGCTTCTCCAATTTTGAAGCCCTCAAAAATTTCGACCAAACTCAAAAAGAAAGCATTTTAGCAACTTTAAAATCCAAACCAGAAAACAGTCTTTTAAAAAGGCTCGCAAGAAAAACTACCTATGCCTTTACGGCGCTCAAACAAATAATTAAACCTACAGGTAGTATAATCACATTTAGCGGGGTGGATGGTGCTGGTAAAAGCACCATCCTAACCCAAACTGCTGACATGCTCGAAAATCAATACCGCAAAAACGTGGTGGTTTTGAGACACCGACCTTCATTGTTTCCAATTTTAAGTGCCTTGACTTTGGGTAAAAAAGCCGCTGAAGAAAAGTCAATGGAAACATTGCCACGAACTGGTAAAAAGCAAGGGCTGTTTAGTTCAGCGATTCGATTTGCTTACTATTTTATGGATTATCAAATCGGACAGATTTACATCCATTTCAAATATGTTTCTAAAGGTTATGTGGTTTTGTACGACCGCTACTATTTCGACTTCATACTCGATGGTCGTCGCACAAGCATTGACCTTGGAACGACAATTCCGAAGGCACTTTACAAATTTATCAATAAGCCTTCACTCAATATTTTTCTTTTCGCCGATGCGGAAACGATTTTAAAAAGAAAGCAGGAATTATCTGCAGCTGTAATTGAAAAGCTAACCGCAAAATACAAATCGCTTTTCAACGATTTTTCGAAAAAACACAATGGCACATATCTAACCGTGAATAACATTAATCTAAATCAAACCATTGAGAAAATCCGATTCCAATTTTTGAATCAGGAATTCGCTTAAATCTACGATGCCGTACCCCGAGCGAAGCCGAGGGGCACGAGGGCGGAGATCGAATTTCATGCTTGTACCCTTCGGCTTCGCTCAGGGTACGCATTTTTGACCAAATTCAAATTAAAGATTTTCAAAAAACACAAACATGCTCAGAACAACATTCAATAAAATAGTACAAAGAAAAAATTCCAACTTTCAATTGGATCCCGCTGTGGGAATCGGGTCAATTGTCGGTTTTACATTCCAAAAATTGATTTCGCAATTCAGAGGTTTGAGACGAATATTTTCAGGGAATTATAGCCCTACTCAGTTTTTTGGAAAAAACATTACTCTTTTCAATACTTCCAATATCCGAATGGGGAATTGGGTGCAGATAGAAGACCACTGCTACCTAAGCGGTTTGGGAAAAGGAGGTATTGAATTGGGTAATAATGTTCGAATTGGCGCTTTTAGCAGATTGGTCGTTGGAACATCTTTCGACAATTTGGGAGAGCATATCAAAATAGGAAATAACGTCGGACTTGGTGAATTTGCTTACCTCGGCGGCGGCGGCGGATTGGAAATCGGAGACGATTGCATCATAGGCCAATACTTAAGTTGTCATCCTGAAAACCACATTTTTAGGAATCCTACTGAATTGATTCGCTTGCAAGGAACGACTCGCAAAGGAATCAAAATAGGAAACAACTGCTGGAT
>CALHBQ010000434.1 GCA_937930815.1 uncultured Saprospiraceae bacterium
TTACCGATGAAGTTGATGAACTTATTATTACTCTTCAAATAAAAGGACATTGGATAACCAACTGCTCCTGCCGATGATTTGATTTCCATGGCAGTACGAGCGAAGATGAGGTCTTTTGCTTTTGCGTTGATGGCTGACTCAATCATGTCGTAAAGCATATTCATGTACACTTTACTGGTTTGATTATGAACAGGGTCATAACCCACAAAATGCGCATCTAAATCGCCATGGCTTTTGATGAGCGTATTGAATCCAACTAACTCATTATCAATGAAATAGCCAGTCATTTGATACAAATCACCCAATTCTTTTTTGAGTTCTAAAAAGTAAGTAGGGTGGAGGATGAATAAATTAAAACCTGCGTTTTCTGCAACGTATTTATATAGTTCGTGAATCCTCTCAATGAATGCTTCGATTAGTTTTTCGTCCATTATTCTTCGCTCTAAGACTTCTCCTTTTCTACGGGCACTTCGTGCGCGTTTTCGATATTTGGAAGTCATTGCAGCTAAATAATCATCGTAAGTTTCCCACTCAGGTTTGACATGGAAAATCATATTTGGCTGCGCCGAAAGTTTAGTGAAGGTATCATCCAACACTTCAGTATGAGCAGGTATTTTATCTTCGAAAAAGTCTTTTAAGAAAAATCCATTTGTATAGGCACCAATTGCATTGAGACATTTTTGACCATGCACCAACCCATTATGCCATAGCTCGATCCATTCTTTTTGATTGATTTCTTCCTCCAAAAACACATAACTATTTTCACCTGTCACCAAAGAACTTCCTCCAATTAATAATGGAATCTTTATCGTTTTAGAAACTGATTTTTTGACAGCCTCACTTGCCTTTTTGAAAATAGAAGCATTCGGGTCGCTATCATTCAAACTTGCATCTGCTTTGAAAACAGTCGTTTGCAAACAAGCCAAACCAATTACCTTTTCGTTTTTATGAAAAAGTAAATATCCAAACCGCATATCCGTTGGGGGAGCCGCCTCACAGACTCGTAAATAGGGCTTTTGCACGAAAGTGCTACCTAAATTGGCAATATAATTCCACTCTTCAGGAAGCTCATGAACAGATGGGAAAAAGCAAACCTTATAGTCAACTCCCTTGACAGCGCAAGAGATTTCGTTGGGATTGCCTTCCAATTGTGTGGTTTTAGAACAGATAATACTCAAATGGGTGTTTTTTCTAAATTAAGTACAAATAGACACTTTTACAAACTTGTTTGCAAGGGAAAAGTTGTTATCGTTTGCTTAATTTAGGTCAATTGTTGTTCCATGTCGATGAACTGCCCATTTTTCAAGTCAAACCTTATCGAATATCAATTCCTAAACGAAGATGAAAATGCATTGTGACTACATTTTTTTGGTAATCTGTCCATCGATCATTTCGCCCAAATAAATTAAAGAAAACTTCGCTAAATCCATTGAGATCAACATCATTTGGCAAATCGGTCTCGTTTTTTCGTAAGATTCTTCCAATTGAGATTGCTGGTTCCATAAAGATTTTATCATTTATAAAATACCGTTTTCTGCCATAGGTGATGGCTGTTCCCGCTCCGCTTTGTTCAATTTGATATTGCATCGTTTGGGTAAATAGGCAGTTTTGTCTGCAAAAATTACCTTCGTCAACTGCACGGAACCACCAATATCTAAACTGTAGTCCAAAGAAGTGATTGTCTTTGGAACTAAAATCATCTAAGTAGAGTCGTGCTTCGGTCATGTGACGCAAACCTCTTCGCCAGAGGTAAGGCTGTTCGTTTACCATATATCCAAACTCATGGCCTACATATAAATTTTTGTAAGCCCGATATTCTACGCCTGCTTGTGCTGATGGAATGGTGAAATTCAAAAAAGCTGATGGCACGAGTTTCACAGAAAGCAGTGGTTTGAAGTTGAAACTATCAGATGGAATAGGTTCTAATTGAGCAAAAGAATTAACTGATGTAACTAACAATAAAGCAATCCAAATAACTATTTTACGACTCATGCTTCAATCTTAATTTGGGAAACCAATTGAATATTCGATAAGTCGCTGTAGTCAAATTGGTAAACGTTCTCAGGTCCAACGACCAACAATAGTCCATCCAAAGGAATGACATCAAAAGCAGTGAAGTTGTCAAAATGTGCAAGTGAAACGATTTCCGTTGGATTAGAAACATCAAAGATTTTTAAACCTGCTCTATCATCACAAACAAAAAGAGTTTTACCATCAATGCCGATTCCTTTTGGCAATACCATTGGGTATTCGGCAATCAATTCCGGTTGTTCAATATTGGTGATATCAAAAATGACCATTTGATTTAAGTCAACTAATCTATCTCTCCCACAAACAGTTGAGATGGCGGTATTGAGCGTTACATACGCAAAACTATCGGTCGCTACAACCGGGTCACATGGTGTTGTTCCAAATACTTCATAAGAAAATTGAGATGCTTGTTTTGGGATGCCATCGTTTTCGATGGTATAAATGTAAAGCCCACTTCCTGACCCAATAAAAAGTCTATTTCCAAGGTTGAAAATTGATTCTATGCGTTCTCCAATTCTTTGCTCATTGATCAACGCTGGTAACTCCGGTTGAGCAAGGCTAAAGGTTCTAATTTGTTCATTATCAATGGAATAGAAGTAATCTCCTACTATCATGAATCGGGCATATGAGCCAGCTACACCTGTCGTTCCACTCGGGAAATCATTGAATCCGCCTTCTTGTTGACAGCTGAAAAATAAGGCGATTATAAATACAAAGCTTGATATCTTTTTCATTTTTTTAGTTTTAAATTGAAAAGTGTTGGAGTTGTTTATTTGAAACAAGTAGGGTTAACTAAAACGGCTTTTTCCCAGCCAACCACTTCACCTTGTCCATCATCGACACATTCAAACCAACCAGAAAAACCAATAGGAAAAATGATATCTTCTTCATTAGGATTAATGTCCAATACTCGATTGACAAACTTGATGTCATTGATATTACTGATGTCAAAAATGACCATGTCTCTCAAATTATCTGCGTAGAGATAGTTGTCTTTGATAGCAATGTCGTTATTGCCTGGTATAGTCAAAAAGCTGATTTTCTGAGGAGCAGTTGGGTTCGTATTATCAATGATATGAATGCCACGAGCGCTTTCATTTACAAAAATGTAAGGGGCCTTGTAGTAAATTTTTCCCAAGTTTATGATAGGTTGAGCCTCCACTTGTGGGTAAGTTTTTAATCCTGAAAAAGGAGCGTAAATAGGTTTTAGACCATCCACTTCGCCTACTTCTTCGATAGGTTCGAGGTCATCTGGTGGTTGAAAACAACCTGTACTGAAAATAAGGAAAAGGAAAAATCCAAATGTGAGATTGATTTTCATAAATTAGATTTTAAATAGAAGAAATGTGTTTTGGATAATTAGGTGCAACAAATTTTGATTTTGTTGTGATGGTATTAAAAAAAGTTTTTTGAACTCAAATCTTTAATAATCCGTTATCTTTGCGAAGTTAATTAATAGTTGAATTTCATTATGGTGAAAATTGGAAATGTAGAGTTGGGAGATCGCCCGTTGTTATTGGCGCCGATGGAGGATGTAAGTGATCC
>CALHBQ010000435.1 GCA_937930815.1 uncultured Saprospiraceae bacterium
TAATGTGGGGGATTTTCAAAATCCCTCACATTTAAGGGGAATGGTTTTTTGAGTTAAAACGATGATTGGTTCTTACGCTTGACCGCCTTTCAAATCCTCCACATTTCGCACCCACATATCCCTTTGTGGGAATGGAATTTCAATGTCATTTGCTCGAAAGAGTTCTAAAATTTTATAACGCACTTCGCTTTTTACAAACTCAATTTCGAAAAATTCATCACTAAAAAAATGTAGTACAAAATCGAGAGAAGAACTTCCGAAATCCTTAAATTGAACGTTAGGTTTTGGGCTTTTTAAAATTCGAATATTTGAGTTGGCGGCTTCGAGCAAGAGTTTGGTGACTTTATCAACATCACTATTGTAAGATACTCCGACATAGACTTGGAATCTATTTGCAGATCGATTGGTGCTCCAATTAATGAGACTCTCTCCCGTAATAATTGAGTTGGGTATTACTTTGATGACTCTATCCCTTGTTTCAAGATGAGTAGTACGCAAAGTGATATGTTTGACCCGCCCTACGATGCTATTCACTTCAATAATATCTCCTACCTCAACAGAGGAATCGTCTAAAAGAATAATGACACCAGAAATAATGTCATTGAAAGTTTGTTGCAATGCTAATCCAATACCCACCAAAAATGCGGCACCACCGGCAAGTAGCGCGGTAGGCTTTGCGCCCAATGCTTGCAAAATGAGCAAAAACGCAACCGTGTAAATAATGTATTTGATGAAAGTTTGAATCGCATATCGGCGACCAACCTCAATATTTCTTCGGCTGTAAATCCTTTTTAAAAAGAAATTATTGATAACTCTTACCGCTAATTTGGCGGCGATGTAAATGAAGATGGCAATGAGCACGTTTGCCATTGTCAACGAAAAACCGTTGTAATCCAGAATTGGATAATTGAGATATTTTAATATTTGCTGTATCGCCTCCATCTAAGATTTTAATAAAAATCGAATTTCCACAAAAAATCCCATATTCTCAAATTTGAAAATTTTGTAAAAGAACTATTGAGCGCATTTTGGTCAAAATCAGTTATAAATAGCTTCATTTTTTCAAAAAGGATTCGCTATTTTTACAAAACCTAATATCCTTACTTATGCTAAAATTACACCCTGGCACAAACGTCGTGTTTGAAGACGTCCGACCTATCCTGTCTCGATTATTTGGAGAGATGACCGATGAAGTCTATGAGGAGATTTCCCAGATGCTAATTTGGAATCACTTTCAAAGTGATGATTGCATTTTTCGCGAAAGCGAGGCTGGCGATTCCATGTACATTGTCGCGCAAGGCAGATTGAGAGTGGTGATAGAAAATGAAGGAGAACAAAAAACGATTGCTGAAATTGGAAAAGGAGAATGTGTAGGAGAGATGTCATTGCTCACTGGTAAGCCTCGTAATGCTTCAATTTTTGCGGTACGTGATTGCGATTTACTTCGATTGACAAAGTCATCTTTTGAAAAAATAGTAAAAATAAGCCCTGAAGTTGGCCTCAACCTTTCGAGGCTTTTGATAAAAAGATTTTCAGAAAAAAAATCGTTGCGACCTATCAAAGGAATTACGAATATCACTTTGATTCCCTTGCACAAGTCCATAAATGTCCATAATGCAGAGACGAATCTTGAAAAAGCACTTTCAAAAAATAAACGGTTCCATGTCGTTAGTTCGGAAATTGTCAATATGTCCTTGGGCGAGTCAATTGCGCAAACTCCAAGCGGTGATAATCTTCAAAATTCTAAATTAACCCGATTTTTACATGATTTGGAGGAACAATATGACTTTGTTTTTTATCTCCCAGATCCTGCTAAAACAGAGTGGACTAAACGATGTATTAGACAAGCCGATGAAATAATTCTTATTGCTGATTTCAACGAATCACCTGAGCTAACTCAATTCGAAAGAGAGCTTTTTTATAATCATAAAAAACGATTTTCGAGTGCAAAACAGACGCTGGTTTTAGTACATCCTGAATATGCAGGATTACCATCGGGAACCAAAAAATGGTTGGCTCCTCGCCCTCAAATTAATTTTCATCAACACCTTCGTCGCTCCAATATGGAAGATTATGGTCGCTTGGCAAGGTATCTTTCTGATGAGAGCATCGGACTGGTCTTGGCAGGTGGTGGCATCAAAGGAATGGCACATATTGGTGTGATACGTGCGATGGAAGAATTTAATATTCCGATAGATTATATAGGTGGAACAAGTATGGGCGCAGTGATCGGAGGTGGTGCAGCTTTTGGTTGGGGGTCTGATAAATTGCACGAAATAGCGCTCGAACTCGCTGCTAAAAGGCCTATGCGTGATTATAACTTTTTACCATTCGTTTCTTTTTTGAAAGGTGGACAAGTGGAGGAGTATCTGGGAAAGCATTATGAGGGTAGAGATATCGAAGATTGTAACCGAAACTTTTATTGCATATCGGCCAATTTGAGTAATTCCAAACAAGTTATTCATCGCAGCGGTAGTTTGTTTGGTTCTATTAGGAGCAGTTTTTCTTTACCTGGAATTTTGCCGCCGAAAATTGGAAAAGAAGGATTGTTAATTGATGGAGGAGTTATGAATAACTTCCCAGTTGATGTCATGATGGAAACGGGTGCAAAAACTATCATTGGAGTAGAGTTTTCTGGTAATTTGGATAAAAAACCTGAATTCGAATCTTATCCTTCTGGACTTCAAATATTGGCCAGTAAGTTTCAGAAAAAGAAAAGTTATAAAGGCGTACCGACGCTAATGAATACTTTGGTGAAATCGTCCTTGCTCAATAGTTTTAATAAAGCACAAGAGGCGATAGAGATGACTGATATTCATATCAAACCCGATACTCGTAAAGTTGGATTATTGGATTGGAAAGCCACAGAAATTGCCATTGAAGCTGGTTATCAAGAAGCTATAAAAGTGTTTTCTAAAAAATGGAAAGGGTAGCTTATTTTTTATCCATTTTTACAACGCCAGTCCAATCCTCTGGAACTGATTCTGTGATCCAAAAATGCTTGGCTTTGTCATGAAATATTTGAGCAGAAGCATCTTTTTCATTAAACTTTAAAACGGTTTCAAAGAATTTGACAGCTTCTTTGAAATCCTTTTTTAGATACGCTTTCATTCCACTATTAAAGATCTCGAGCGACTGTTTTTTTAGGTTTTTTTGCTCGGTTTGCTCTCCGTCAAAACACTCATAAATATCAATTGGGTAATTTTTTCCTTTTACTAATACCTTTCCTAAAAATCGAAAATTGAACGCAGTTTTATTTTCAATTTTTTCATAAAATTCCTCACTGACTAAGAGGGAAGTTCCAAATTTTTTGGTGAGACTTTCTATACGCGAAGCAACATTGACCGTATCAGAAATGGTTGCAGCATCTAATCGTTGATCATCTCCTATGATTCCCATTATCAACTGCCCAGAATGCAAACCAATCCCCATTCGAACCGAACCTTTATCATCGCGTCTTCGCTCCTGATTGTATACTGTAAGTGCCTTTTGCATTTCAATGGCACCTTCGAGCGTTCGAGCGGCATTTTCAGGGAAAACAGCCATGATGCCATCCCCCAAGTATTGATTGACAAATCCTCCATATTCTTGAATTACCGGTCCCATGCGACGGTTAAAAGCGGTAACGAATTTGAAGGTTTCTTCGGGTGACATTTTTTCCGAAAGGGAAGTATAATCACGTATATCTGAGAAGAGCACGGTCACTTGTTTTTCCACAAAATCACCAAGCGTAGCATCCAATATATTTTTCTTTCCTAAAAAATTAAGAAAGGTTTGTGGTACAAATTTATTGGAAGCGATATTTATTTTTTGAAGTTGTTCCGTTTGTTTTTTCTCAATATTAAGTTTTTTCTCCAATGCATCTGAACGTTCTAAGGTCACGATTCTAAAACGATAAGCTAAGGCAAGGGTCATCGTTAGCATCATTCCAGAGTTGATTATTAAAGAAATATTTTCTTCTTCTGGAGTGTTGGTCATGTTCATTTCTATAAGCCGAAAAATCATGGCTGCAAAAGGTAGCAAGATGCCAAAACTGTACACTCTTGCCAATTTGTCTTTTGATAAGGCTAAATATATTAAGGATAGCAAAATAGCGGTCATCGTAATTCCCATTGGTATTTGCCGAGCTTGGAACCATAAATTTCCAATTTCGAATGCATAGGTTCGAAAAAATAAACCCAGAGCTGTCATGACAAACAAACTCCAAAGAGCAATTCCTAATACTCTGTGCAATTTTGGAAATTTAATTTTGGTAACAATATAAACTCTTCCAAACTGAATCAATGCTAAGATTCTTAGAAAATGAAATATTGTACAGATATAAACCAGCGTCCTTGGGTTCTCTGGAAATAAAGCATTAAATATTTCATTTGGAAAGTACAAGCTAACTGTAGAGGTGAGTAGGAAAAATTGAAATAGCATAAACCAACAATAAACCCAATCTTGAAACCAAAGAAAAAGTAATAAGGCTAAGAAGAATAAAGCAATCATAGCTCCATTTAGAAGCATATGTGAACCCGTAAAATTATTGAGTTCTAAAGGGCTTTCGATTTTTGAATTACTCATCAAGTTCAT
>CALHBQ010000436.1 GCA_937930815.1 uncultured Saprospiraceae bacterium
GCATTTATTCCAATTTATAATGTTGGTGGCTCGCTCAATCGAAGTTCACATTCTCGTGCCAATCAGAATGGCCCTGAGAGTTACGGCTTTCGCGGTAACGCAAAAAACCTCGACCTGAATCGTGATTTCATAAAATGCGATTCTAAAAACGCGAAGGCCATGTCACAGCTTTTCGGAAAGTGGAAGCCCGACATTTTTGTAGATAATCACACGAGTAACGGAGCCGATTATCCATATACCATGACGCTCATCGCCACACAAAAAGATAAACTCTCTACCTCGATTTCCGATTATATGAACCAGACCTTGGTTCCCAATCTTTACAAAGAAATGAAACGCCGAAAATGGGAAATGTGCCCTTATGTTTATGCACGCACGACGCCTGATGAAGGCATTATGGGATTCTTGGATTTACCTCGATATTCGACAGGCTTTAGCACGTTGCACGAGACAATTGGGTTTACGGTAGAAACACATATGCTCAAACCTTTTGAGGATCGAATGTGGTCAACTTATCATTTTATGGAAGCATTGATTCGGTTGGCAGGGAAGGATGCCTCGACTATTCGCAGAGCGAGAGAAGCAGCTCATTTGCATTCAAAAAACAAAAAAGAATTTGACCTGAATTGGAAGTTAGATTCTTCGAATGTAGATAAGTTATTATTCAAAGGATACGAGGCAAAATACAAAATAAGTGAAGTGACAGGTTTGGAAAGATTGTACTACGACCGCAATGCCACTTGGGAAAAAGAGATTGATTTTTTCAATACTTATGAAACAACTGTTAAGGTTGAAAAACCGAATGCGTACATTATTCCTCAAGCCTATTCAAAAGTTATTGACCGATTACAATGGAACGGTGTAAAGATGAAACGTCTTTCAAAAAATACAACTTTAGAAGCGGAATTTTACTACATCAAAGATTACAAAAGTAGGAGCACACCATACGAAGGACATTACCTACACTCAAAAGTTGAAGTCGAAAAACAGAACTTGAACTGGAATTTCAGAAAAGGGGATTACGTCATTTACACCAATCAGCCATGCAATAAAATTATCGTTGAATTACTCGAACCACAGGGAGCAGACAGCTATTTTGCATGGAACTTTTTCGATGGAATTTTACAACAAAAAGAATATTTCTCTCCTTATGTTTTTGAGGAAATTGCAGCCGACCTTTTGAAAAAAGATGAACAACTAAGAATTGATTTTGATAAGAAAATAGAGAAAGATAAGGAGTTCGCGAAGAACAGTTGGTCGCAGTTGTATTTCATTTACAAACGTTCTCAATATTATGAGCCGACGCATAATTTGTATCCAGTGGCGAGGATTAATTCGTTTGCTAAATTATCAATTGAGGAATAAAAAAACTGCCCTTCTAAAACAAATCAGAAGGACAGTTAATTTATACTTTTAAAATATTAATTCTTTTGAACAGCACCTGGCAAGCAAATCTGCTTACAATCAATCGCTATCAAATAATCTTCAATCTCTCCTGAGTTGAAATTACCGTATGGCGTCATATTGTCTTCATTACTGATTCTCATTCTGAAACCAACCACTGTATTTCGCACCGCATTCATTGGCACATTGATTCTAACAGATGTTGGGAAAAGGCTAAATGAATCATCAAAATCCATTACCATCTCATTAGGGTCATTGAAATCACCGTCACCATTCCAATCAATCCATGCTTCAACATAAGCAACATCACCTGTTGTATTGGTAACCGTTAATGGCAAATCAAAACTACCTCCATTGGTCAACATTAGACCTGGAGTAATAACGATTCCATTTTCGTCTGCACCATCGCCCAATGCATTGGTACTTGGCTGACCATCCAATTCATCATCAACTGAGGTTCCTAAATATAAACCTTGAATCAAAACGTGACTTGGGCCATTGTTCGCCAATAAAGTTTCGTAATCTGTATTGGTTCCAGTTCCTGCACCAGCGTCTGGCAAATCACCTAAGTCAATCAAACAAACATTGTTTGGAATTGAGAAAGAAGAAGATACCGCAGGACATAATGTGCCTGCACGTGTTGCCTGCACATAATAAGTAGCGCCTGGCGTAGGTACAAAAGTATTTTCTGAACTACTGTATGCCACAAACTCTCCCGTTGCTAATACCTGATACCAGTTGTATAAATCCCAACCCGCATCGGCAGTGATCACTGGAGGGCTTACCATGTTATAACAATCTAAGACTTCATCTTGAACATCAATTGTATTAGATGGGAAGTATTCTACTGGCCAATCTATTACTTCTGTACAAGCTCCGTCATTAAAACTTATCGTTGCTTGGAAAGTAACATTGCCCGTTAAGTTACATGCTTCTGTTCTGAAAGCAGTTGGGTCTTCTACCGCCGAGGCAGGTGACCAACTCACTGTCATTCCTGCAGTAGCGTCATTTGGTACGATAACTTCTAAATCTACACATTGACCTTCGCAGGCAACTGTGTCTCCTTCGAGCGTAATTCCTGGAGAGTCGATTCCCCATATTTCTAAGGTTTCTTCTACCATACAATTTCCTGTACCTGTTGTAAAGGTTACAGGCCATGGTGCGTCAATTCCTGCTCCATCTGGGATACAGATTGTTGCGGTATTTCCAGCCACAGTGACAGGGGTAGAGGCTTCATAAGGAATTCCTGGGCCTTCTAACCTAAATTCAGATGTAGCCCAGTTAGCATTAGCCGAATTAGAGGAAATTCTATAATATTGTGCTACTACAGGTGCTGCAAGTACCGTTTCTTTAATTGTTGCAGTAGTAGGAATAAATAATCCTGTTTCTGCTAAAGTCCAAGTAACTCCATCGTTTGAATAATCTAGCTTCATCGTAGTACCTCCATACACATGGACAACATTACTCCACCCAGTGACGTCACCACCTCCCAAGAAAATTCTATCCACTTGTACAGGACAAGGGTAAGAAGCAACAATATGACCATCGTCATGACCTGAGCTTTGTTCTGCAATCAATAAGTTGTTATCTCCATTGCCAATAGAATCATCAGTTAGATCTGCATAGTTTGTTTTAGCACCTGCAGGTCCACCATCTGGCAATCCATAAGTATTTGCGGCATTCCAATCAAGCGTCGCTGCGTATTCAACACCAGTCGCACCTTTTATAGAATCAGCTGCAACTGTAACATGGTCACAAATCTCAATATCAATACAACTACCAGGACACATCGTCAATGGCTCATCATATTCTTTAAGACCTTCAAATTTGATATTATCAAAGTATTCTTCAGTTCTATCACAAACACAATCTGTATCGTAAACTACCTCAAACAAAACTGGACATGATTCACCATCTGGTACATCCACCACGCCACTTACCATTACTGTAGCACCATCGTTGACGGAGAAGAGTCCACTTCCTGATCCTAATAAATTATCAATATTTGTATTGATATCCTGTGAACCATCTACATCTTCATAGAAGTTGACAGTATAGGGTTGATTAGACGCATTAGGACCATCGTGATTGATTGTAAACTCATAAGATAGCTCAACATTACCACCAGCACTTGGACAAGAAGTGAATACTTCAATGTCTTCAGCAACAAATGGAGGAGCTAATTCTACCGTTATTCGGTTATTAATACTGTTTTGTACAAAAACTCCACATGTAGATGGTGGACCCGGTGTACAGGTGACCATTTCAACAAAGCTCTTGACATCTGATAAGATCTCTATATCAGCACAGTCCATATTTGGATCCATTACCGCGTCAAGAACAAAACTCATAGAGCCATATGGCCCAACCATTGGTCCGTTGAAACATACTTCATTGGATGTACCAATTGGTGTCTCTGTGACGGTGCCCACAGGAAAGCCACCAGGAGAAGTGAACATTACCGTTCCAGGTTGATAATCTAAGCCTTCTGGTAAAGTCATACAAATCAATACACTATCACTAGTTGATTCCGTGCCAGAATTTATCGCTGTAACTCCAAAAGTATTTATGTTACCTTCACAATTGATCACTTCAGGATCAGAAACTAATAATAATTGCGCAAAATTCACAGGATCTGCTCCTTGGATAACCAAAGGTGGACTCTGAACTATGCCAGAAGAAACTGTTTGATCTGAACATGGATCTGCTGCTGTCGTTTCTGTCAACGCTTTAGAGCCAGATAAGAACTCATCACAATTTGTAGTTACACTAAATCTAAAAGCAACTTTATTACTATCGGCTGTAACATTAGTAGCTGAGACTCCTTGTAGTCCATTACCATCAATGTGAGCATTCCAAAGCGCATCATCGGAATAGGAATAAGTATTGCCTACAATTACATCTGGATCTGTTGGAATATTTGTCCATGCTCCAAATGTAGTAGGTCCTCCAGGGTAAGCAACCTCCCATGATCCAGGAACTACCGTTACTCCTTGTGGTAAATCAAACATGGGCACTAAATCCAATAGCACTAACTCTTTTGTATTTTTTACCAATACATTCATCATCACTGTATCACACAATGGGAAACTTCCTGGTAAACCAAACCACTCTGTTTGTAATCCTACTTGTCCAAATATATAAGTGTAACAAATCTCTGAACCACCACATCCGCCAGAAGCGGCTAAAGCAGCTTTTACATCTTCAGGTGCACAACCTGAGAATGCTCCTACACAAATTTTTGGAGGCGCGTCAGTAGGATCTGGACAGAACAATAAGGTCGTACCGACATATAGAGTATTACACTCACTTGGAGCATAAGTATCATTTGGCGTTGGAAAAGTAATTTTATAAACCTTATTTACACCATCATCAGAAATTAAGGTCTTATTTAAAGCCATCGTACCTGCTGCATCAGTGTAAACATCTTCTAACCTTACCGATGCAGGAACCGTAACAGACATACCAACTCCTGTTGCATTATCATCAGCATCTGGGTTACAAAGTTCCACTTCTTGAATTTCTTCAGCTACACCAGGCCCTCCTGAGGATAATATATTAGCCCCCATATTAGTAATTGTCACAGGGTCTTTTGGATTACGATTATCCATTAGCAAGAAAACTTCACTTAATCTATCTGTTTTGTTTGATAATGAATCGAAGCCTAATTGATTATACCAGTCAGAGTTAGCAGCAAAACTAAATTCATCACATAAAGAATTAGCCTCTTGAGTCGCAGTAGCTGCATTACATCTATATTCATTAAATTCATCCCCTCTTTCCTTTACGGTATTGACATAAGACCAATCATAAAATAAGTCATATTCTGAGATACCGGTAATATCCTGTGGGCAAACCATACAAAGATCATAGGTTAATCTAATCGTATCACAATTATCAAAACCAATTCCGAGTCCCGGAATACCTTGATCTGCTAAATTGAAGAAAATGTTCCCTATTGATTGATCTGAATTCACACCACAAATATCTTCATCATAGCCTGCAACAGGCGCACAGAACATATTTTGAGAGGAGTCAACCGACACATCATATACTACACCTAATTTTTCTACTTGCGCATTGGCACAATAAGCTAAAGGGGCACGAATCAAGCCATTGACTTTATTGATATTCATAAAAGGACGATACTCTTGGGTAAACCAAGGATCCCCTACAGGACCAGGTAAATCATTTACTGTAAAAGTATGCTCAATTGTTCCTCCACAATCGTCTAAAGTCATACGAGTAGAAGCGTCAATTTCGCCAGCTACATCTAAATAAATAGGACTGTATTCTCTACAGGCAGTGCCAACACTTGTTTCGCAATAAGTAGAACTTCCAGCAATTGGATCATATTGATAAATCGTTAAATCAGTTCTAATTTTTGCGACTTGTTCCAAGGGAGACTCTGTTCCTAATATTTTTTGTCCTGCTCGATATGGGTTAATTATAAGAGGAGAACTCCACTGGATATGAAGCGTATCCCCTACTTCAATATTGTGGGTGCTTATCATTTCATCTAAACAGTTACCCTCTCCTAAATGTGCATTACTACCTCCACATTCTTCAATATTATCAAAATTCCAAATGTAGAAGCTAAGACTACTATTATCTCTGAGATCGTTAGATGAATTTTGACTCAAGCGATGACCTATCGATGCATCCCAAGGGGTCGTATTGAACCAATTCCAAATTGAACCATAGGTGTCTTGATTTCCATCTGGTGGGTTCTGACAAGCAACTATAGCACCAAAATCAACATCTGATCTTGTTGCAGCTCCTACTTTTGATACTTGGAATTCATCTAATTGAGCATTAGTTGCATCAAGGCTTAAATCCAAATTTGAAGCAGTTGAAGCTCCTTCGGTATCGTCAACAAAATACCAACTAAAAGACCATCTTCCCAAGTTATCTAATGCAGTTTGATCAGTTATTACAAAATATTCATAATGTGTCAACGTATCACCAGGTAGAAATCGAGTTAGATCAACTGCACCACCTGCTGCTGTTAAACTTTCTTTAGTATGCTTAGTAGTAGCGGTTTTGTCAGTATATCCGAAATTACTACGTTGTGAAGTATATACACCTTGCTCAACAATACAAGTACAACCCGAACAGTTTGGATCCGCCCGGAAGGTTACATCTCTACAAGCTTTTAAGATTTCGCAGCCGCCCATACAATCTGAACAACTGGAAATTACTTGCTGAGTACCCGTAAAATAACCCACAGGAGAACAAAGACATGAATCCATAGCAACTGTGTATTTGTAACAAACATTCATGTCGTCTGAACCCATATTTAAAGTTAGAATAGCACTTTCATCATTTGGTTTTGTGAAAGTCACATCTGTATCTGCAATCGGTACATAAGTTGTTCCTCCATCAATTGACCAACTGGCGGAGTTGGAACTGAATTCTATATCTTGCATAAATCGAGGCGCTCCTGAAAAATCCACCTGCAGATAGTTAGTCGCACCACTCGGACAATCTTCAATATTCAATTTTTCGAATGTATAACAGAACTCTACTTCTAATGCTGACGAATCTGTACTGATTGTATTTGTATTATCACTATAAGTTCCAAAGTCGT
>CALHBQ010000437.1 GCA_937930815.1 uncultured Saprospiraceae bacterium
TGGTGTAGAAAAACCTTCCATGCCTCTTTCCACAATCAAACCTCTGATGATTCCTTCTTCATCTTTCGCCCAAACCACCGCAACATCAGCCAATGGTGAATTTGTAATCCACATTTTAGCACCGTTCAAAATATAGTGATCGCCATCTTCTTTGATGTTCGTCACCATGCTGCTTGGGTCGCTACCATGATCAGGTTCGGTCAAGCCGAAACAACCAATATATTCACCACTCGCCAACTTCGGCAAATAGTGCATTTTTTGTTCTTCACTTCCAAATCTATAGATTGGATACATCACTAATGATCCCTGTACAGAAGCCATCGAACGAATTCCTGAATCTGCTCTTTCCAATTCTTGCATGATGATACCGTAAGCGATTTCATCCATGCCACCACAGCCATATTTTTCAGGTAAACTTGGGCCAAAAGCTCCGATATCCGCCAATCCTTTGAAGAGATGTTTTGGACATTCTGCTCGTTCCGAGTAATCTTCTATAATCGGAGAAACCTCTTTTTTTACCCATGCTCTTACCGCATCTCGAGCAATTTTATGCTCATCGGTCAATAAATCATCAACATCGTAATAATCATGACCTTGGTATCTATCTACTTTTGCAGTTGCATTTGCAACACCGTTCGATTTATTCATCTATAATTTTTTTTATTTGAGTTAGGCTTAGAGGCATTTTGAAAACCAGCGCAAAGGTAGATATAATAAAAGTGCTTTTCCACCCTTCTTTCCGTTGTATTTTGTAAAATACTGTACCTTTATTTTTTGTAAAAAAACTATACCACAATGCCGAAATTGGTCAAACTACATGACCTTTCTTTTGAACCATTCATCACTGCTGCTCAGATAAAGCAACGAGTGGATGAAATTGGTAAAGAAATCTCAATTAAATTCGAAGGTAAAAAACCACTGTTTATTGCAATTTTAAACGGCGCTTTTGTCTTTGCCGCAGACCTCGTTCGCGCCTGCGACATAGAATCCGAAATTATTTTTATCAGACTAACCTCTTACCATGGCCTTGAGTCATCTGGAAGAATAAAAACGGTTATCGGTTTAGATGTTGACATCAAAGATCGACATATTGTCATCATTGAAGACATTGTTGACTCGGGTAGAACGATGCATCATTTTTATAATGATTTGAAAGAAAAATCGCCTGCTTCGATAAGTTTAGCCACACTTCTAATAAAACCAGGCGCTTTACAATTCCCTATCAAACCTGAATATATTGGATTCGAAATTCCAACCAAATTTGTAATTGGATATGGATTGGATTACGATGGGTTGGGTAGAAATTATGGAGACATTTATCATCTGAAAGAAAATTGATAAGCGACCTTTCCCAAAAAGGTAGATGGTTTTTGCGTTAAAATACACCTACTTTTGCGTTAATATATTCTATACTCGTAACCACGAAGTGGTTGAACATGAATAGCCCCGAATGAAATTCGGGGTGCAAAAATAAAGTGTGCTGCAACTACGAAGTAGTTGAACTAACTCAAGTTAATGTTCAACTACTTCGTAGTTGTCACGGAGGGTTCAGTGTTCCCTGAGTTTCACTCAGGGTTATTCAAATTCAACTACTTCGTAGTTGCTATTGCGTAACATCAGTTAATTAGAAAAGAATTAATGAAAAAGATATTAATTACCGGTGCAGCCGGACAACTCGGAAAAGAATTTCAAGAATTGGAGGCGAAATATCCTCAATATCAATTTTTGTGGACAGATGTTTTTGAATTAGATATTACCAATCCACAGTTTGTAGCGGATTACTTTAGAAAAAATCAACCTGATTATTGCATCAATTGCGCCGCTTATACTGCCGTAGATAAAGCCGAAAGCAATGAAGAAATGGCGCATAAAATCAACGTCATCGGCCCAAAAGAATTGGCGCAGTCTTGCTTGACGCGAAATATTCCTTTGATTCAGATTTCGACTGATTATGTTTATCACTCTGATCCTGGTCGCCCGTTTAAAGAAGAAGATGAGACGAATCCACAGAGCGTTTATGCCAAAACAAAATTGGAAGGCGACCAAATTGCAATGGCGATTTCTCCAATGACGATGGTCATTCGTACCTCTTGGGTCTATTCTTCTTTTGCGCATAATTTTGTAAAAACGATGCTTCGATTGGCTGCTGATCGAGACAAATTAACCATCGTTTCTGATCAGGTTGGAACGCCGACTTATGCCGCTGACTTGGCTTCTGCCATCATGCAAATGATTGATAAAGTTGAAAAAGAGGAAGTACCTTCCATTAAGCTCAGAGGAATTTATCATTACAGCAATGAAGGTGTAACGAACTGGGCTGAATTCGCAAAAGAAATTTTTGACCAAAGAAATTTAAAAACAGAGGTCGTTCCGATTCCTACAACGGATTATCCAACACCGGCCAAACGACCACCTTATAGTGTTTTGGACAAATCTAAAATCAAAAAAACTTTTGGTTTAGAAATTCCGGAATGGCAGGACAGTTTGAAAAAATGTTTGGAATTATTGCCATAGCAATCAGCTAAAATGCACGCAAAAAATCTCTCCTTCTGGGAACGCAAAAGCTTCTTTTCCAATATCGACATTGCCATCATTGGTAGTGGATTGGTGGGATTGAGCGCAGCCATTTATCTAAAAGAAAAAGACCCAAATCTCAACGTCGTCATTTTTGAACGCGGAAGTATTCCAACGGGAGCGAGTACTCGAAATGCAGGTTTCGCTTGCTTCGGTAGCTTGACCGAGTTGATGGATGATTTGAAAAGTCAAAGCGAAGATGAGGTCTTTTCTTTGGTAGAAAAAAGGTGGAGAGGTCTCCAAAGATTACGTGAACGAATCGGTGATAAGAATCTCGACTTCCAACCCAACGGCAATTTTGAATTATTTAAAAATGAGGAAGCAACCCTTTTTCAAAACTGTAAAGACCAACTCGATTTTTTCAACAAAAAGGTAAGTCAAGCGATTGGGCAAAATGAAAGAGTTTACGAAGTAGTCGATTCTCAAATTGACAATTTTGGATTTAAAAACATAAAACACCTTATCAAAAATAATTTCGAAGGACAAATCAATACGGGCAAAATGATGAGCAGTTTGCTTGATTTGGCGATTGAAAAAGGTGTACGAATTTTCAACGGCGTTTCTATCAAAGAAATAAATGATTATAGCGACAAAGTTCATTTCCTTACGGAAAATGGGTGGGAGATTTCAGCCAATCGAGTTTTAGTAACCACCAACGGTTTTTCAAAAAAACTAATAAAAGACCTTGATGTCACCCCTGCTCGTAATCAAGTCCTCATCACCAAACCCATCCAAAACCTAAAAGTCAAAGGTTGTTTTCACTATGATTGTGGATATGTTTACTTTCGCAATGTTGGTAATCGGATTTTGCTTGGCGGTGCAAGAAACCTCGCTAAAGAAGCAGAAACCACCGACCAATTCGGCACCACGTCTTTAATGAAAAATGCACTTTTAGAAATTTTAAAAACGACCATTTTGCCTAATCAAAAAATTGAAGTGGAACAATGGTGGAGCGGCATTTTAGGCGTCGGAAATAAGAAGGCTCCGATTGTAGAAATGATTTCTAAAAACGTTGGAGTTGGGGTAAGAATGGGTGGCATGGGTGTGGCGATTGGTAGTTTAATAGGTGAAGAAGGTGCGAATTTAATTTTAAAATGATGAAATCGTAGACTGAGCGAAGTCGAAGTCGGAAGAGTGGAAATTTGTTCTTCGCTCTTGTTCACTTCGACTCCGCTCAGTGAACGGATTGTAACTATGGCGAAGAAAAAATACTATGTAGTTTGGGTAGGTGAAACACCGGGCATTTACGGAAGCTGGCGCGAATGTCAGTTGCAAATCAAGGGCTATCCAAATGCGAAATACAAATCTTTTAAAACCAAGGAAGAGGCAGAAGAGGCTTATGGTGGTTCGGCGATGCATCACATTGGTGCTGGTGCAAAAAAGCCAAAGGCACCTGCTCAAATGAGCGAAGCCGCTCGCGCTGCCATCATCTGGGATAGCATGTCAGTCGATGCGGCTTGCAGCGGAAATCCAGGGAAAATGGAATACCGTGGTGTCGATACCAAAACTCAAATGGAATACTTTCGTCTTGGACCTTTCAATAAATCCACGAATAATATTGGAGAGTTTTTGGCGCTCGTGCATGCGATTGCCTTGCTACAAAAAAAAGGATTGAACGACATGGCTATTTACTCCGATTCGCGCACAGCGATGGCTTGGGTGAGAAATCGAAAAGTAAAAACAACCTTGAAGCGATCCGCCATAAACAAAGATTCGTTTGAGTTGCTGGATCGAGCAGAGCAATGGATAAAAGCCAATCATTACAAAAATCCAATCCTCAAGTGGAACACAAAGGAGTGGGGGGAAATTCCTGCAGATTTTGGAAGAAAGTAGAATGATTGTTAAATTGCTCACTGTTTTTCAGGTTAAACCATATAAGACATAGAAGAGCATATAAGATTTCAAAAGCGACTTATATGTTTTTATATGCCTTAATATGGTTCAATAACAATACTATGAAAGAAGACTTACTCCACTTCGTTTGGCGAACACGCCGATTCGATCTTTCCAACGTAAAAACGACGGAAGGCGAAGAAATTCAGATCCAAAGTTTTGGCGAACACAACACCCATGCAGGGCCCGATTTTTTTAATGCAAAAATTAAAATCGGCGATACACTTTGGGCGGGCAATGTCGAAATGCACCTAAACAGTTCAGATTGGAATAAACATCATCACTCTAACGATAGAGCGTACGACAATGTAATTTTGCACGTGGTTTTGGAAGAAGATGAACCCATTTTTAGAAAAAGTGGAGAACGAATTCCTTGCATAGAATTGAAAAAACGCATTAGCGATAAGCTTTCAAAAACATATTTGAAACTTCTACACAATGAATATTGGATTCCTTGCCAGCATCATTTTTTCGAGGTGTCGGAGATGAAAAGGAATATTTGGTTGGATAGATTATTGGTCGAACGATTAGAGTCCAAAACAGATATTATTCATCAGCGATTGGAGCAAAATAAGCA
>CALHBQ010000438.1 GCA_937930815.1 uncultured Saprospiraceae bacterium
AAAACAGCAAATAAGGCGTTTTCGTCCTTTGTTTAAACCTGAGAAGTAGAGTAGGGGAGTAAGTAAGCTAAATATCATGTTTTTTTAGGGTTGTAAAACTCAATCGCTTGAACTATACAACGGAGGAAGAGTAAGAAATCGGTTTAAAACAAATAAAAGCCAAATTTTTTATCTTCGCTTTTGAATAAATCGAAGCAATGGCAAAAAAGAAGATAGAAGTAAAAGGTCTAAAAATAACTTTTGACAGAATCAATGATTTGGACTATGTATCTCTTACGGATATAGCAAAACAGTCTCCTCAAAGAGCTTCTTTGTTGATACGCAGTTGGCTCAAGAATAGTAGTACGTTACTTTTTTTGGAAACATGGGAGAAATTGAATAACCCTAATTTTAAAGGCGACCAAATGGACGCCTTTAAAATTAGTAGCATGGAAAACAGAAATATCATCACACCAAAGCAATATATTAAATCTACAGATGCTATTGGTTTAGTTTCTACACCTGGTCGATATGGCGGTACTTTAGCACATAAAGATATAGCCTTAAATTTTTGTTATTGGCTGAGTCCTGTTTTTCAAGTTTATATGATTAGGAAATTTCAGGAACTTATGCAGGAAGAGTTCTCTCGCAAAAACCTCCAATGGCACATTTCCAAAATCACCGACAATATTGACGAGGTAAGAAACCTGCTCGATACCATCCCTGGTCAATTACCAGAACTTAATCGCTTGAATTATGCAACGGAGGAAGAGTAAGAAATCGTTTTTAAACAAATAAAAACCAAATTCTCTATCTTCACCCCTGAACAAATTAGAGCAATGGAAAAAAAGAAAGAACTCCTTATTGAAGGTAAAAAAGTAAGAATCGAAGTTAAAGATGGGATCGAGTGGTTTAGCTTAACTGATATAGCAAACAGCTTTGGGACTGGACGACCCACAGACAAATTACGTGGTTGGCTTAAGAAAAAAACTACACTTGATTTTTTGGAAGCCTATGAGATTGCATTTAATCCAGATTTTAAACACGATCAAATGATCGTGTTTAAAAATGAAGCGCAAGAAAATAGAAACTTTTTTTCAGTAGAAGATTATGTCAACGCCTCCAATGCTAAATTTATTAGAACGAAAAGAGGAAGATACGGTGGTACATTTGCCAATTTCGATATAACATCCGAATTTATGATGTGGATCAGTGCCATCTTTAAGGTTTGGTTGATCAGGGATTATAGAAGGATGAAAGAGATAGAGTTAAATCAAACTATCACCGAAAAGTCAGTAATGCATGAATGGCTTCTTCAAAAAATAGAAGATAATGCTTTGGAAAATAATCGGTTAGCAAGAGATCTTCAAGAATTAATATTGCCTCCTAAAAAAGACGATAACATGAAACCTTAACCACTGATCAAATTTAAAATTCATTTCAAAACGTTTTAAAACAAATTAAAACATTTAAACACACCTATTTCAAATTTCCTACCTTCACCCCAAACAAAACCAACCCACTCAATGGCAATAAAAAAATCTGAACTCTACTCCTCGCTTTGGGCGAGTTGTGATGAGTTGCGTGGCGGAATGGATGCCAGCCAATACAAAGATTACATCCTGGTCTTTTTGTTTCTCAAATATGTGTCGGACAAGGCGGATCATCCTGATGCGCAGATTGATATACCAAAAGGTAGCAGCTTTCAGGATTTAATTGAACTGAAAGGAACACCCAACATCGGTGATGACATCAACAAAAAGATATTGGCTCCTATCGCAGAGGCGAATGGATTGAAAGGCGTTATCGACTTGGCGGATTTTAATGATGAAGACAAGTTGGGAAAAGGTAGGGAGATGGTCGATCGATTGACCAACTTAGTTTCTATCTTTCAAAATAAGTCATTGGACTTTTCGAGCAATAGGGTAGGAGGGGATGATATCTTGGGAGATGCCTATGAGTATTTGATGCGCAACTTTGCGACCCAATCCGGAAAAAGTAAAGGACAGTTTTATACGCCAGCGGAGGTGTCGCGCATATTGGCAAAAGTGATTGAGATGGATAAAGCGACTTCTGCTGCTCAATCGGTTTATGATCCGACTTGTGGGAGTGGCTCGCTGCTGCTCAAAGCGGCAGATGAAGCACCTGCAGAAATTACCATCTATGGACAAGAGATGGACAATGCCACTACCGCACTCGCAAAAATGAATATGATTTTGCATGGCAATGCAGCCGCTTCGCAAGACATTCATCAGGGCAACACTTTGGCGAGTCCTTATTTTAAAGTGGAGGAAAATGGCGTGAAACGTTTAAAAACGTTTGACTATGCAGTAGCGAATCCGCCATTTTCGACCAAGTCGTGGAGCAATGGATTTGATCCTGTCAATGATGAGTTTAAACGATTTCAATATGGGATACCGCCTGCCAAGAATGGTGACTATGCTTTTTTACTGCATATCATTACTTCGCTCAAAAGCAAAGGAAAAGGCGCGGTCATTTTGCCGCATGGGGTGCTGTTTCGTGGCAATGCAGAGGCGACCATTAGAAAAAAACTATTGACGCAAGGACTGATCAAAGGAGTCATCGGATTGCCTGCCAACTTGTTTTATGGGACGGGCATTCCGGCATGTATCATTGTGTTGGATAAGGAAAACGCCATTTCCCGAAAGGGAGTGTTTATGATAGATGCGAGTAAGGGCTTTCTGAAAGATGGCAATAAAAACCGCTTGCGCGAACGCGATATTCATAAAATTGTCTCGGTGTTCAATCAACAGATTGAAGTGGCGAAATATAGCCGACTGGTGCCGATGGAAGAGATAAGCACCAATGAGTTTAATCTCAACATTCCGCGCTATATTGATAGTCAGGAGGTGGAAGATATTCATGACATTCAGGCGCATTTGTCGGGCGGTATTCCGCTGCGAGATGTGGATGCCTTGGATGCTTATTGGCAGGTGTATCCGACTTTGCGGGAGTCGCTTTTTCAACCTTCAGACAAAAAGGGTGGGGGAGTGCCACTCGAAAATTACCGCCAACTCAGTGTGACGGGTGCGGATATCAAATCGACCATTTTTGAGCACCCAGAGTTTGTGGGATTTGGGAAAGCGGTAGATAAGGTTTTTTCAAAATGGAAAAACAAACACCGACCTACACTCATGGACTTGCAACTGGGCGCGAAGCCCAAACAGCTGATCGCTTACCTATCTGATGATTTGCTACAAACATTTGCAGGACTGGCATTGATTGATAAGTATGACATCTATCAGCACCTCATGGACTATTGGGCGACGACCATGCAGGACGATGTGTATCAAATCGCTGCCGACGGCTGGGTGGCAGAGGTCTATTTGATAAAAGATAAAAAAGGCAA
>CALHBQ010000439.1 GCA_937930815.1 uncultured Saprospiraceae bacterium
GAAGTCGTTACGTCCAAAAATCGTTTTCCTTTTGAGTTTATAAACATTTTATTGGGAACGATGGCAGTCAAACTTGGCGCTCCTGTTCCTATATAAAAATCTTCAAAACCATCATTATTTAAGTCTCCATAATTGCAACCCATTGCCAACATACCTTCATCTAACCCAAGTGCAGGAGATTGATCCGTAAACGTAAAATTTTTGTTATTTGTAAAAGCCTTAGGATTGGCTCCAATCATATTACCTGAATAATTATCGGCCGCAAGTGCTGCTGCGTTCGTTTTGATAGATTGATCTGTTCCAAATGCCGCCACAAACAAATCGAGAAAACCATCATTGTTATAATCCCAAACCCAAGTTGGAAAACTTACAATTGGCAAATTGGTACCTGCCGCTGGTTGGTTTTCAAATTTTGGAATACCTGCTGGATCCACACCTATATTTTTTAATAATACATTTGGTCTATCCATAATAGAAAGATACAAATCAGGGAAACCATCATTGTTCAAATCACCAGAAGTCACTCCTTTGATCATTCCATTGAAAGCGCTAAGTCCAGATTCATTTATTCTATTTGAGAAAGTACCATCTCTATTACTAATGAATAACTCACAAATTGAAGTGTGTGATTTTGAGGATTCATTTCCAATATATAAGTCAAGCCAACCGTCTAAATTAAAATCTGCCCAAGTAGCCGTTTGGGTTGGATTCAAAGAAAATACACCAGCGGTTTTAGTCACATCAGAAAAAGTACCATCCCCATTGTTTTTTAAAAGGGAGTTTGGAATTTTTCCGTTTGTTGATAGCCATGCTCCTCTGAGCACCAACACATCGACGAAGCCATCATTATTATAATCGGCGTGTTGAATATTAAGACCGCCTGTCAACCCCGCAAGTCCAGCTTCTTCTGTTTTTTCAGAAAAAGTACCGTTTCTATTATTTTTGAAAAATCGAATTTGGTCTGACAATCCCCAAGAGGACGCAACGATATCCAAAAACCCATCATTATCAAAATCTTCAACTGCGATTCCTCCAGAAAGGGCCATGGTGTTTAAGCCCAACTTAGAAGCAATATTTTTGAACTTGGGAATTTGAGCATCTGATTTGAATTGATTTTCAGGCAGTCGCCATTGTTTTGGAACCTTGTTTGGGAATTCACCTAAAGTCATATAAGCAAAATTGAGCATCCAAATAGATTCTTTATCATTTGGTTTTTGCTTCAACATCCTTTCATAAACTTGAATTGCAGAACGCACCCCTTCTTGGACTAAGTAAATCCCCTTTCCTTTTATTGGCATGAGGCATGACTCATCATTGGTTCGTTGTTGACAATTGGTCTGTTCACCCAACCTTAAATAAGCTAAAGCTAAAAGTCGCTCTACCTGATAAATATTTTCTTCAGCAACTTTTCCTCTGATGCTTTCAAGTACTTTACTCAATGTATTTATCGCCTCTTCATTAGAATTTGCATTAATATAATCATAAGAACTTTCTATCAAAAGACTAAGTTGTTGACCTTGTTGAGTTGATTGAGCACTTTGATTTGCTTTGGTTTGTGCTTTAAAAACATTATTAAAATAAGGAACTTTGCCACCAATTTGGCGCTCTACCTGTTTTAAAATTGCAACCATTTCATCAGTACCTGACAGCTGGCTTACTGCATTGTTAGTTGCGTTTTCTGATTTATTAGTAGATTGTTGACAACCAATTTGAAATAGGCAACAAACAAAAATAATTTTTAGCAGATGATTCATTAGAGCTTATTTTTACTTAGAAGTTATTTCCAACCTAACATTTCATCCAATGTCTGCTTCGTGATAGCATGATAACCTGGACGTGCTTTTGCATAAATTTCTTTAGCTTTTGCCAACTGACCTCTTTCTACAAAAGCTTTATAAATAGGTTCTAAAAATTTACGTCGTCCGACTTTGATCAAAAATGCTTCAACACGATCCATGATATCAAATGCATGCGAATTGTAAATCGACAATTCTATCCATGCTGCTTGAATTTCTGCATTTCCAGAGTCGCTAAAGTGATAAATAAAATCCAATCGCTTCATCGTGCGACTTGGCAAATTCTTAGGCAATTGGCGAATCAAATGCAAAATCTCATGAGATGACCAACCTGTAATACCAAGTCCTTGTACGTCCTTTCCTGAGACAATTTGCTTAACGACCGCATCCACAATACTGAATCGAACTGATTTTTTGAAAGGAATATTCGCAGGAATCCCTGGGCCATCGACCCACTCTTTTATATCGATTTTGGTGTTGTATTTTTTTAAAAGATTGTCATCCAAATACTTCAAAAACTCATCGGTCGTGATAGATTTGAAACGATATGCGGCAAAGTACTTTCGTAAAAAATCATCGAATGCAGGACGCCCAACTTGCTGTTCAATGAGCGTCAAAAAGAAGGCGCCTTTTTCGTATGCGATGTCTGTCATGCCATCATCAGGATCACGACCTGCGAGGTCGAGACGTAAATGAGTGTCTTTACTTTTAGCACCTAAGTCTTCTATATCACCTAACAAATCTTG